>JAFACY010000068.1 GCA_023425285.1 Bacillota bacterium | reverse complement strand
ACTATGTCCTCTATTTCCTTAAATGTAAGCTCACGGGCTAAAACAATTCTGTTAACTCCCTGTCTGTACCAGAAATTTGCCGTATGATAATTGGTGGTATTTGCCTGAGTCGATAGATGTATCCTCATATCGGGAACTGTTTGTTTTATAATGTCAATCAGTCCGGGATCAGCTGCTATAAGCGCATCCGCTCCTATTTTCTGCAAATATTTCAGATATTCTTCAATTCCTATCAAATCATCATTATGAGGAACTATATTTACGGTTATGTTTGATTTCTTTCCATGCTTATGGCAGTATTCAATTCCTTCTTCCAATTCCTTCTGAGAAAAATTCCTGCCTCCTGCTCTCATTCCCATTGATTTGCCGGCAAAATATATTTCGTCAGCCCCGTATTCAACTGCCATAATTAATTTATCCATAGTGCCCGCAGGCGCTAATAGTCTTGGTAACATACTTTCTCCTTTATTTTAGCAATGTAACTGCCAGTCCGTCTCCCAATGGAAGAACGGAAGTAATAAATCTGTCATCATGTGATATATATTCAAGATAATTTCTCAAATTTCTCACCAATGTTTTTTTTCTTCTCACAACCAGCTCATCCGATGCAATCATGCCCTGATACAATACATTGTCCGATATTATGATACCGCCTGACTTCATCCTTTCACAGGCTTTATCAAAAAACAATTTGTAATAGCTTTTTGCCGCATCAATAAAAGCCATGTCAAAGCTGCCTTCTATGGTATCCAAAATCTCCGTTGCATCACCGAAATGAACCTCTATATTTTTTTCTAGATTAAAATTTTTGATATTTCTCACAGCTTCCTGATAAAATTTCTCACTTCTTTCCAGTGTCACAACCTTACCTTCAAAATTCATAACGTGACTGAAAAATACAGAGGAATATCCCACATTTGTGCCTATCTCCAATATACTTTTTACGTTTGACTGCTTTATCATGAGCTTTATAAATTGTCCCACCTCATTATGGATGATGGGAAGATTTCTTTCCTGACATTCATTTCTGAATGCCGCAAGCTTTTCATCCTCATCAGCTATAAGAGAGTTTATATAATTATCAATGTATTCTCTGTTAATATTATCCATAGTCTTCCTTTAGTCTAAATACTCTCCAGCCGCTTCTATATGTTCATCATAGCTTCTGGAAAAATAATGTGAACCGTCTCCTTTTGCAACGAAGAACAGATAATCAACATCTGCCGGCTCAAGTGAAGATATAATTGAAACTTTTCCGGGTGAATTAATCGGTGTGGGCGGCAATCCTTCCACAACGTATGTGTTGTACGGAGAATCAATCGCTATATCCTCATAGGTAAGTCTTTCCTTCCATTCACCATGTGCGTAATTTACGGTTGCGCATGACTGCAGCTTCATATTTATATCAATTCTGTTTAAAAACACTGCCGCAACCTCATCTCTTTCCTCATCCAACAGTGCTTCCTTTTCCACTATGCTTGCAAGGTTTATAAGATCTTCAAAGCTTAGCTTGCTGTCAGCCAGTCTTGGTTTTATTTCATTTATATAAAATCTGTCAAATTGATTTAAAAGCACTTTCACTATGTCTTCTTCACTTGAATTTATATAGACATTGTACGTTTCGGGCATGAGATAGCCCTGCAGGTTGTTAATATCGGGATAATCCTCCAAAAATTCCATATCATCCTTGAACATCTGACCATTGTTCATAATTTCCACTAATCGGTCGTAGCTTAAATCCATTTGCTCGGAAATATCCCTTGCTGTTTCCTCCAATGTCAGACCCTCAATAACCGTAATATTTAAAGTGTTCCCTGAGCTTCCACCGCTTATCAATTTATTTAAAAGCTCATCAACATTCATATTTTTTGATAACACGAAGCTTCCTGCCTTCAATTTAGAATCAGCATCAATTTTTTTAGCATAATATTTAAAAATACGTGTGTCTTTTATTAATTCATTTTCATAAAGTATATCTGCTATGTGATTTGTAGAACTTCCCGCAGGTATTTCCACAACTATTTTTGTATCATCATTACTGTCAACAGCCTGTAAATTATCGTCTATACAATTTTTAGCAAAAAAATAAGTTATAACTACAGCCACTAATACTAGGATTGCAAGTATCTTTTTCATATGTCCTCCATATATTCAAAATCCATTAAATTATACATCTTTTTAAAATCAATTACAATATAAAAATGATTTTTCGACGCAGACAGGACTCTTAAAGAGCATGAAATAACATTTTTTTCTATGCATAATAAATTAACTTAAACACATAATATTAATGCTTATTACTTGTAAGAGAGGGTTGGTTCTATTGGACTGGATTGGAAAGATTGAACATGAGTAACACTCCGAAGTATAAGATTACAAATGAATTTGATAATGTAAAGGTTAGAAATAAACTGAATGGCAGTTTGCAGTTTGCCAATGAAATAAGTGGTAGTCCGGTATCAGATGATTTTTCCAAAAGGGAAAATTCAAGATTGGCGGAAAAAAAGATTGTAAATAATAAGCCATCTCAATTTGGACCTGTTTTAGGTGTAAACTTTCACATGATTAAAAAATAACGGGTAATAAGCACATAAGCAGCCGGCGAACATTCGCCGGCTTGCTTTTTATGACCTAACCCCATTTTTATGACCGGCAGGGAGATAAAAAATATCCCTCAAAAGAAAAAGGACTTATAGTCCTTTCCATTCTATACTTCTAATTCTTCCTTAAATAAATCACATATGCTTGACATGTCATCCGGTTTAACCTCCATGATTATAGGAAGTATCATTGGATTTCTTTTGATTTTTTCATATATGAAGCTGCTCAAGGCATCCTTGATCATCATTTTGATATTGTTCCAATCCTTGATTTTAGTGTTTTCACACTTTGACAAAGCTTTTCTTATGACTGACTTGGATTCTTCGATTAAGTCAATATTTTCTCTTACGTATATAAAGCCTCTTGAAACAATTTCAGGTCCTGAAATGATTTTACCGCTTCCTCTTTCCGTAACCAGGACTACTATTATCAATCCGTTTTCAGCCAACAGCTTTCTGTCTCTCAGAACTATGTTTCCTACGTCTCCTACTCCAAGACCGTCCACAAGGATATTACCCGAAGTAACTGAGCCGTTAATCCCTATTGATTTTGAAGTAAGCTCTATAACATCACCGTTTTTAGCGATTACAGTATTTTTTTCGGGTACACCCATTTCCTCCGCAAGCTTTGCATGCTGCATCAGATGTCTGTATTCACCGTGCACAGGTATGAAAAATTTCGGTTTTAAAAGTGATAACATCAGCTTCAGTTCTTCTCTTCTGGCGTGACCTGAAACGTGAACCTGAGTCAGTGCATCATACAATACCGTAGCACCCTTTTCATAAAGCATGTTGATTACTCTTGAAACGGTTTTTTCATTACCCGGTATGGGATTGGCAGAAATGATAACCAAATCGCCCTTCTTAATCTGAATCTTCTTATGATCGCTGTTTGCCATTCTTGTGAGGGCAGACATGGGCTCTCCCTGACTCCCGGTTGTCATTAAAACAATTTCACTGTCCTTGTAATCCTTTAAATCATTTACATGGATCAAGGTTCCTTCCGGTGCCTCCAGATACCCCAACTCCTGAGATACCTTTACGGCATTGATCATACTCTTTCCTGAAATTGCAACTTTTCTGTTGTTAGCCACCGCAGCATTGATAATCTGCTGTAACCTGTGAATATTAGATGCAAATGAAGCAACGATAATTCTTGATTCGCAGGTTTTAAAGATTTCTAAAAACTTATCTCCAATGGTTCTTTCAGATGGAGTAAATCCGGCTCTTTCAACATTTGTGCTGTCAGACATAGCAAGCAGCACGCCTTTTCTGCCGAATTCAGCCAGTTTAGCCAGGTCCATTACCTCTTCGTTTATGGGTGTGTAGTCAATTTTAAAGTCTCCAGTATGTACAATCATACCGATTGGTGTTTCGATAGCAAATGATACCGCATCCGGAATACTGTGATTATTTCTTATAAAGGTAACTTTAAAGCAACCCAGATTGATTGTTTGACCGGCCTCAACCCTGTTCAATTCCGCATCTTCTATTTTATGCTCTAAAAGCTTGTTTTCCACAAGCCCCAATGTAAGCTTTGTTCCGTACAAGGGAACACTTATTTTCTTTAAAAGATACGGTATCGAACCGATGTGGTCCTCATGCCCGTGTGTAAGGCAAATTCCTTTTATCTTATCCTGATTTTTTATCAAATATGTTATGTCCGGTATTACTATATCAATACCTAACATTTCATCTTCGGGGAAGGACATACCGCAGTCTACTACGATTATGTTTGTTCCATATTCGATAACTGTCATGTTTTTTCCTATTTCCCCAAGTCCGCCAAGCGGGATTATTTTTAATTTATGTTTCTTTTCTGTAGCCATTTTCATTCTCCTTATTTCTACATTGACTGCAGATACCTGTGAATTTGACTACGTGATTTAATATTTCAAAATTGTATTGTTTTTCTATGATTTCTTCCAATGAGTTCATCAGATCTTCCTTGACCTCAATAATGTCTCCGCATATTTTGCATACTAAATGATGATGCTGATGAATTTCATTACCGGCTTCATCCATTATTTCATATCTTGAACATCCGTCATCAAAGTTATGCTTATAAACTAAGCCGATTTCTTCAAAAAGCTGAAGTGTTCTGTAAATAGTGGCAATTCCCATATTAGGGTTCTTATCCTTTATCAGGTCATAAACTTCCTCAGTACTTAAATGCTTATCTTTATTTTCCGTAAGAGTTTCATAGACTAAACTCCTTTGGACCGTAGATTTATAACCGTTATTGGTAAGAACATTAATTAAGTAATCTGATTTGTCCATAACTTTACCCCCAAAATGATTTTAAATTAAATCATCCGCAATTCCTTCATAAACTTCCATTACTTCTCTGATTTCTTCTTCGTCTTCAACTTTAATCAATATTCCGTTGCCGTCTTCAGATTCTTCCACACAATATATCATACCTTCATCAGAATTCACTTCGTGAAGAACTGCATACATGGTGTCATCTAAATGAAAAGTTGCCTCTATGACAAGCTTTTCGACCTTTCCTTCATCGTTAATTAACTCAATTATATTGTCTTCCATGTTCTGCTCCTTATTTAGTTCTTTGCATATAACCTGATAAAATATGAACCGCGGCTAATTTGTCTATTACTTCTTTTCTCTTTTTTCTTTTTACATCGGCATCAATCAACATTCTCTCAGATATTGATGTGGTGAAACGCTCATCTTCAAGCTCAACCGGTAAGTCAATATACTTTTTAAGCTTTTCTAAAAAGTCAAGTACCTTTTCTCCCTGAATGCCGACAGTTCCGTCAAGCATCTTCGGCAGTCCCGCAACAATTTTAGTAACCTTGTACTCGTCGATTATTTTCTTAAGCTCGTTGATATCGTTTTTAATATTTGTTCTTTTGATTGTAGTTACCCCTTGTGCGGTAATCATCAGCAAATCACTGACTGCAACTCCAATCGTTCTGTCTCCTACATCAAGACCCATCAATCTGTCCATAAATACCTCATACAATTTTGATAAAAAAATCCGTACATTCACCTGCACAATAACTGCATAAAACACATTTGTTCATGTCCACGACACACTTACCGTCAACAATTGTCAATGCATTCTGCCTGCATTTTTCTGCGCATTTTCCGCAACCAATACACCACTCTTCTACTATTAGAGTGCGTTTTTGATTTCTGATTTTATTTTTTATGTTAATATTTAACTCATTACTTTCTAAGTAACATATGTTTGCATCAATTTCTTCAATTGTGCTCATACCAACTGCTATTGCATCTATTTCGTCAATCCCGTTTATAAAATCAAAGGATTTTTGTGCATCAGTTATAAGATGCCCTCCGCCATAGATTTTCATAGCCATAATAAATTTGTTTTGTTCCTTTGCATTCCTGATTGCATCCAGCATATCATCTACAGTTCCATCCTGAATGCCTATACCATTTTTGTTAATAAGCGGAAATACAAACTCTATTTCCTTAAATTTAACCGAATCTCTCACAGCTGCCACACGATGTGTCGATATACCGAAATGTCTGATGACACCTTGCTCCTTATACTTCATAAAGCGCTCAACTGCTTCATAATGACCTAAAAAGTTGTTGCCGTTTTCCTGCTCGTGCAGCATGAATACATCAAGATAATCTGTGTTTAATTCCTTCAAAGCCTTGTTGACACTATATTCTGCAGTATGTTTGTCGTACGCATAGCTTTTTGTAGCTATGGTTAGTGTTTCCCTGTCTCTGTGTTTTATGAATTCTTTTAATATGTTATAGTTGTCATAAAGCTCCGCCGTATCGAAAAAGTTTATTCCTTTATCATAGGCGTAATTCAATAAATTTACTTTATTGTTTAATGAATCGCAATTTTGCAAATCACTAAGTGACAAAGTTCCGTAGCATAACTTTGATACTTGTCTCTTTTCGAAAAAGTTTATATATTTCATTTTTCACTCTATCAGTTAAGCAATAAAGCAGTATATGTACATATACTGCTTTATCTTTCACTTAAAGGTCTATTACATCTAAATAGACACTTAACAATTCTTCTAACAGTTCGTCTCTCTCTATTTTTCTTATTAAACTTCTTGCATTGTTATGATTCGTAATATACGTCGGATCTCCGGATAATATATATCCTATGAGCTGGTTGTTAGGATTGTATCCTTTTTCTTTCAGTGACTCATAAACCTGAGATATAATTTCCCTTGCCTCATTCAATGATTCTAACTTGTAATCAAACTTTGCAGTATTATTTACATTACTATCCATAAAAACCACCTCTTGCACTATATATCTATTGTACTATATCGATTATATAAAATCAATGACAATTTTAGTACACATTAACATTGCAATTGATTAGCTATTACTATTGCCTATCAATTGTCTTACCGCCTCAATTGCATCGTTTATTTTTTCAGGGTTCTTGCCGCCTGCCTGAGCAAAGTCAGGTCTGCCGCCTCCTCCTCCGCCGGTAACCGAAGCTGCTTCCTTAACCATATTTCCTGCGTGGATTCCCTTCTGAACCAGGTCCTTTGTTACCGAAGAAACAAACAGCACCTTATCTCCAAGATCGGAAGCCAGTAATACGGCACAGCTTTCATTTTTGTCCTTAATTCTGTCGGCAATTTCTCTCAATGCGTTAGCATCCTTATCCTTCAAGCTTATGGCAAACAGCTTCACTCCGTTTATTTCTTCAAAATCATTCAGCATGTTGCCAAGATTTTGTTTAAGCAACTCGTTGTTCAGCTTCTGGATCTCTTTGTCTTTTTCCTTTAATTCTTTTTTGATTGCTGTTGCTTTAACTACACATTCGTCAATTGAAGATTTGAAAGCATGAGACAATTCATCCGCAACATCAGAAAGACGATTGAAATAATTAATTGCTTCTCTTCCCGTGATAGCTTCAATTCTTCTTACACCCGAAGCAATACTTCCTTCTGATATTATTTTAAACATACCTATCTTTGCTGTTTCATCAATGTGAGTACCTCCGCAAAGCTCCTTGCTGAAGTTGCCAACACTTATAACTCTTACAACATCATCGTATTTTTCATCGAACAATGCCACGGCACCTGATTTAATAGCTTCATCAATATTGAGTATATCGGTGCGAACAGTGTAGTCGGAAAGAATTGCTTCATTTACTCTTCTTTCAATTTCCTTTAATGTTTCCGGTGTAACCGCCTCAAAATGAGTGTAGTCAAATCTGAATCTGTCATGTGCAACCAGAGAACCTGCCTGATTTACATGATCACCGAGCATTTCCTTAAGAACCTTGTGGAGCAAATGCGTACATGTATGGTTTTTAGCAGTGTTCTTTCTTTGATCTGCATTAACCGCTGCTGCAACTTTATCTCCTACAGAAATACTCCCTTTTTCCATGGTTACATCATGGAGATGAATAATCTTATTGAATTTCTTTGTATCCGTAACTGCTGCCTCGCCTTCCGGAGTAGAAATTTTTCCCGAATCACCTAACTGTCCTCCGCTCTCAGCGTAGAAAGGAGTTTTATTTAAAACTATGATGCCTGACTGACCTTCATTGATAGTATTAACCTGCTCTGAATCAACGATTATAGCCAGTACTTCAGCATCGTTCTCTGTTAAGTTTTCATATCCCGTAAACAATGTCTTCGGTACATCTATGCTGAAATTTTCATCCTTCCAGCCTGAGCTTCCTGTCTTCAGCCTTGCTTCTCTCGCCATTTTTCTGTGTTCTTCCATTATGGAAGCAAAAGCATCCTTGTCAAGCTCAAATCCGTTTTCACTCAGAATTTCCTCTGTCAGTTCAACAGGGAATCCATATGTGTCGTAAAGTCTGAATGCATCCTCTCCGTCAAGAACCTTTGCACCGGAATCCTTAAGCATCTGGATTTTTTTCATCAGAAGCTCAAGACCCTGATCAATGGTTATTTTGAATCTTTCTTCCTCTAAGCTTACAACCTTTAATATGTAGCTTTCCTTTTCACCTAACTCCGGATAAGCTTCCTTCCACTCATCTATTACAACCTTCACTGTCTTGGTCAGGAATTCATTATGTATACCGATAGATTTTCCCTGTCTTATGGCTCTTCGGATCAGACGTCTCAGAACATATCCTCTGCCTTCATTGGAAGGAATAACACCGTCACCTATCATAAATGTCGCAGCTCTTGAATGGTCGCAGATTATTTTCATTGCTACATCGCTTTTATTCTGGCTGCCGTAAGCTACACCTGAAATTTCTTCAACTTTTTTGACTATGAATACTAACGGTTCAACATCAAAAACAGTCGGCTTATCCTGTAATACGGTAGCAACTCTTTCCAGTCCCATTCCCGTATCAATGTTTGGATTTGGAAGCGGATGATAAACTCCCTTTTCATCCTTATCAAACTGTGTGAAAACTAAGTTCCATATTTCTATGTATCTGTTGCAGTCACAGCCCGGTTTACAATCAGGTGAACCGCAGCCTCTGTCATCACCGGTATCATAATATATTTCAGAACAAGGTCCAGAAGGTCCGACCTCCAGTTCCCAGAAATTATCTTCCTTACCTAATCTGACTATTCTCTCTCTTGGTACCCCCACATTATTATGCCACAGCTCCGCAGCTTCATCATCATCAAGGTATATCGTTACCCACAATCTGTCCTTGTCAATTTTCAGAACCTCTGTCAGAAGCTCCCATGCCCATTCAATCGCTTCCTTTTTGAAATAGTCTCCAAAGGAGAAGTTTCCGAGCATTTCAAAAAAAGTAAGATGTCTTGCCGTCAAACCTACATTGTCTATATCTCCGGTTCTCACACATTTCTGACAGGTTGCCATTCTCTTGGCAGGCGGTGTTTCAGCCCCCGTAAAATATTTCTTCAAAGGTGCCATACCTGCTCCTATCAGCAGCAAGCTTTTATCATTTTTAGGAATCAGCGAAAAGCTTTGTTCCGTTAAATGCTCCTTACTCTTAAAAAAATTCAAATACTCTTTTCTGATATTGTTTATCGAAAATCTATCTAATCTATCCATGTATAAAATTATTCCTCCGTTTCATAGTATGCTCTCTTATTACTTTATTATGAAATTATAATGTATTCTTTCACATATTGTCAATAAAATTTACTTTGTTAACAATCAAACAAGCGGAGTCTGAACACTATGAAACTATTATCTCCCATAGTATTCATCAGCCAATAAACTGTACATTGCGGCATCAACTATACCCTCATTGCTTATATCCGCCTGGCGCAGTGTTCCTTCGTACTTCAGACCACATTTAAGCATTACATCGCCGGAATGAGAATTGTTGGGATCATGCTGAGATTCAATCCGGTTCACCCTTACATGATCAAACAGAAAAGGAATAATCCCCTTAAATGCTTCAGATGTGATTCCTTTATTCCACCAAGCACTTCCTATGCAATATCCTATATGTACAATATTTAATTTCTCATTTTCGTCAACAACGCTGATTGTACCTATGGGTTCATTTCCATTGTCCTTCAATATGATTGCCCATTGGTAAAAATCTTTATTTACATAGTTATCCACCCACATTTTCATAACCTCTCTTGTGGTATCTATGTCTTTATGAGCAGGCCATCTCAGAAATTTTGTCACCTTGTCATCATTTGTCCAGTTTCTGAATGCCGCAGCAGTATCCTCCAACGTAAATTGTCTGAGTATCAGTCTGTCTGTTTCAATAAGAACAGTTCCCTTGTGCTCCATACTTATCCTCCTGCTGTTTTTATATCCCATTTTATCACAATCTTTTTAAAAAAACATCCTTATTAAATTAGTTGCCAATAAAATTATAAATGATATAATACATATAATACTGGAAATCGTTCACCTGATGCAAATTAACCGATATTAAAATACATTGATAAAGGATTTATATTAAAATGAAAAGTTTTTCGGAATATATTCGTATCATAAACAAAAACTCTCCTAAAGAATCAGCCTTATTAACTGTGATGTTTATATTAAGCGGTCTTTGTCCCATTGTTACAATAATATTTGTTACGGATTTTATAAATCTGGCATTGTTTGGTGTAAATACCGGAACCATAAATTCTAAAATTTATATCGATGTGGCAGCAATCATTATGTTGTACGGATATAATCTCATGTTGCCTGCATTTCAGAAGCTAATATCCGAAAAAGCAAAAATCAATATCAGGAAAAAATATAAAAGTTTGCTGCTTGAAAAATGCTCTAAATTGGAATATCACTATTTGGAGAATGCGGAATCATGGAATTTAATATCCAGGGTACTGGATAGACCCGAAAATGTTATTGTAGATAATTACATTGCCATTAATCAGATATTGGAAACATCCATATCAGTAATAGGGCTAATTTCCATAATTGCCGTACAAGCCTGGTGGGCAGCAATCATAATTGTTATAAGCTGTGTTCCTCTTTTTTATTTTTCCATAAAAAGCGGCAAGGCTAATTATAAGGCTAAAATTGATTCTTCCGAGCTTGAACGAAAATACGAATACTACAGTGAAATTCTTTCAGACAGAGAAAATGTTGATGAAAGGAGTATTTTTGGCTTTACTGAAAAGGTTAATTCAGAATACCGCCAGATTTATAACAAGGCATTTCGCATTAAAGTAAATACGCGCTTTAAATGGTTTATTAAAACAAAGTTAGGCGGTGTATTTACATCAATGGCTGCACTTATAATAATAGTCGTGCTTTTGAAGCCCTTATTTGCAGGCTCCCTCAGCATAGGTATGTTTATTTCTCTTGTAAATGCCATTCTTTCACTGAGAAACAATTTATCTTGGGGGCTAAGTTTTCAGATTGATACGATTACAAGCGGACTGGAATACATAAAGGACATCCGGGAATTTATGAACTATGGAGAAAGACCGTACGCTTTGGAACCGCCTGGACTGCATGGTAAAATAACAAGCATAGAGTTTAAGAATGTAAGCTTCAGCTACCCGGGGACAGATAGTCCTATACTAAAAAACGTGTCTTTTTTGTTGGAGGGTGGAAAGCAATATGCTCTGGTGGGACCCAACGGTGTGGGAAAGACTACAATAATTAAATTGCTCACGGGGCTGTATACAAATTATGACGGTGAAATCCTCATAAACTCAAAGGAATTAAGAGAGTACAACTTCGGTGAAATCAAGGGCTTCTTTTCTGCGGTCTATCAGGATTTTTCGAAGCATGAGTTTACATTCAGAGAGAATATTGCAATCGGAAACATAGAAATGATGAATTCCTCTTGTGCTGAAGAAGCCATAAATAAAGCCATAAATCAGATTGAGCTTGAAAACCTTGTTGAAAGTCTGCCTCACGGACTTGATACAAATTTAGGTAAAATTCATAATGACGGCATGGATTTATCGGGAGGAGAATGGCAGAGGGTTGCTCTGGCAAGAGCGATAGTATCAGGTGCGCCTGTCAGAATTTTAGATGAACCGACAGCATCATTAGACCCGATTAATGAAAATAAAATTTATGAATTGTTCAGCAGGATCAGCCACGACATAATGACCATTTTAATCAGCCATAGATTAGCATCTACAAAAATTGCAGACGAAATTCTCGTTTTCAACGAAGGTACGTTGGCTGAAAAGGGAGATTTTGAATCACTTATGAATTTAAAGGGACATTACTTTCAAATGTTTGAACAACAAAGGAGCTGGTACCAATGAATCAGGAAAAGATGTCGTACCTTAAGGTTGCAAGCCACATCCTTGCCGCATCCTTTAAAGCCGCACCGCTGTGGATAATAGCTGACAGCATAGGAATGATACTGTCTTCTTCATGTTATGTGCTCATTGTATATGCCTTGCAGAATATGTTTGATACAATTCATCACGCAATACGAAACGGCACAAATTATACTTCTTTGTTTATGACTATATTTATCACGGTTGCCGTGTTGGTTTTCAATGAATTAATGAATGCAATATGCAATTTTTTAGCTGGACCGACGGCCTTGAGAATCAGAGGTGCTTTCAGAGAAAAAATACATGAAAAGGTAAGCAGACTTCCCGCACTTGATTTTGAAAATGCAGAAATACTTGATTGTATTCAGAAGGCAAAGGGCGGTGCCGACAATGGAATTGAATTGTATCATTCTGTTTCAACTTTGCTGACATTTTATGGTCCGTACTTTGTTATCATGGGGTTTTATTTTTACAGACTGCGCCCTGTTCTTGTATGGAGTATTTTCCTGATGTTTGTTCCGCTGCTTATTTCACAGATA
>JAFACY010000288.1 GCA_023425285.1 Bacillota bacterium | reverse complement strand
AAGACTCACTAATGAACAGCAGAAAATCTGTCTTAAATTTAGTTTTACGTGAAATATTTTCAAAATCTGCAATTATGTTCTTCAAAAGCTCAAGATTTTCACTTCTTTTGAATCTTTCATATGTATTTTTTCTTGCAGCTTCCCATACCTCATCTCTTAATACGTAGGTTTCATCGGTTAATTTTAATTCATCTATAAAGCTTCGCACCTCTATGAGATTTCTTAACTCATATTTTTCTCCACGTTGAATCATACATGCTTTTATGCCATTCCTATCAAGCAAAGAAAAAATTTGAAGAGCTTCTTCATTTTTATTTGTAAGAATACAGGTTGAACCATATATCCCTTCTTTCAAAAGCTTGCTTACTAGGGGCACAATTAAGTTATCATCCTGATATCCTACTATATCTACACTGCCCCTTTCTTTTGAAACAGCTGAAATAGGCGTTCTTTTCAGGCGGTTTTCCATTGTCCTTACAAAATCATTACTGAATTCAACAACATTTCTGCTGCTCCTGTAATTTTCCACAAGCTCATACAGTTTTGAGTTTTCCATGCTTAAGATATTACTCATATATTTTGAATCTGAGCCTCTGAATGTATATATGTTTTGGTCATCATCACCCACTGCAATTACCCTCATATCCTCATTCTTACTTATGAGTGCCTGTACAAGACCATATTCTTTTTCATCCATATCCTGAGCTTCATCAATTACAAGAACCATTTTAGTTATCTTTGAAGGCTCCACCTCTCCATTCTCTATGGCTGAAGCAGCTAATCCTATAATGTCAGTAGACTTTTCAACATTTCCAACCTGACCCAGCAGATCAAAGCAATACGAATGAAAGGTTTTTATTTCAACATAATTTGCAGCACTTCCTATAAGCTCTATCAACCTCTTCTTGAACTCTGTAGCCGCAGCTCTTGAAAAAGTAATCATCAGAAGCTGCTCATGCTTTATATCCTCCATCAGTAAAAGCGATGCAAGCTTATGTACAAGGATTTTTGTTTTTCCGCTTCCCGGTCCGGCAGCCACTAATATATACTTTGACTCCTTGTCATTTATAATACTTAGCTGTGCAGGAGAAAGCTGTCCAAATAGCTGCCTGAATTTCTCAGGTGTTATGTTTTGCTGTATTTCATCACCCTTTGGACCTTTAAAATATTTTTTCAAAAATGAACTATATTCGAGACGGAAATAATCATCAACAAAAAGGAGTGCTGCTTTGTAGTCATCCATCATCTTCTTTGCATACTCTCCCACAATGTGGATCATTTCCATTTTCTGCTTGTAATAATTCTTTAAATTTTTATAATCTTCTGTCTTGTATCTTATTTTATTATCTTTTACAAGTCGTTCAATACTGAAAGCATTGTATGTTATGAGAAATCCTCCCTCTAACTTTAATGCACCTATTTTGGAAAGATAATAAAGTGCATCTTCAATTTGTTTAGGTGTAGCGCTTTTTTTCATGAGCTGCATGCGAAAATTGTACTCCTCCATGAGCTCAAGTACCGAAAATTCTACCGTAGATTCTCTTCCTACATTTACTTCATCAAGATATTTCAATATAAATTCTGCAATGTTCCATCTTTCTTCTAATTCTGCCAATGCTTCCGAGTTATCCTTGGTAAGCATTACTCTGATATGATTTTTTGAATATTTGGATACATCCCTTTTTATTAATCCCTTAACTGACCAAAAATTCAATGCTGTCTTTATTTTGTCAGTGTTGGATTTTTTAACTCCATTTTCACCTGCAAGCTCATTGAGCTCTTTTATATTCTTAGTAGACACTGTTTGGGAAATCTGCGATAAAACAAAGCGCTCCAGATCCATATATCCCGAAAGAATACTTGCGGGCTTATTTCCAAAACCACTTTCCTCGGCATATACCGTAAGATCCTTTGCATCTGCTAAAATTCCCGCTTGACGCAGAAGCTGTATAATATGTAGCACCTGAGCCTTTTCTATACCAAGATGGTCGGAAATATAGTCAACACGAGCCTCTGCCTCCTGATCACTTCCTTTGCTGCGGCTTCTTGCAGAAATAAGCTTATTTATTATTCTTACGGCCTGCTCCTCTTCTTTTCTGTCAAACAGAGCTGACTTTCTTATTTTATCTGCAGCTTCGGCTGAATTTCTCGCCATTATACTATCTGCATATACCCTTGGCATATTTTGTCCGCGCTTTATATATCCGGCATCCTCCAATGCGGCAATAGCTGTTTTAACTCTCGTTTCGATGTCATGTATACCATCATCCCAACCCGCATCTCTTGCTATTTCCAGAGCCGAATTTGACATTTTTGTTCTTGTCCTTGTAGCGTCCTTTATAGCCTTCCACACCTGCTGAATTTCCTGTATACTTATTTTCGTCTGATTTAAAAGCAGGAAATGTTTGTTTAAATCCTCATCATTAAACAACACAAAGCACTGGGCATTTATATTCTCATCACGTCCCGCTCTTCCGGCCTCCTGAACGTAGTTTTCAAGAGAGTCCGAAATATCGTAATGAATTACCATTCCAACATCCTTTTTATCAACTCCCATTCCAAAAGCTGATGTGGCAACCATTATATCCACTTTACCGTTAATAAAGTCATCCTGATTCTTGCTCTTTTCTGTTTTGTCCATTTTTCCGTAATACGGTCTTGCCGGATATCCGTCCTGAGTAAGTCTTTGTGCAAGATCTTTTGCTTTCTTTGTTCTTGAAACATAGATTATAGTCGGACATTTATTATATTCAAGAAGACCTCTCACAGCCTCATATTTTTCCGACTCTTCCTTTTTTATTACCTTGTATGTAAGGTTTTTTCTTTCAGAGCCTGCAGTATAAAGCTTAAGGTTTAAGTCTAAATTTTTTCTGAAATACTCACGTATATCATCTACTACATTTTGTTTTGCTGTTGCAGTAAAGCATGAAACAGGAATCATATAGCCGAGATTTTTCTTCTCGCATATTTTCTTTATAAACTCAGCAATATAAAGATAATCCACCCTAAAATCCTGTCCCCATGCAGAGAAACAGTGAGCCTCATCTATTACAAACCGTGCAATTTTACGATCCTGTAAAAGCTTCTCAATTGATCTTGATCTGAGTGACTCCGGAGAAATATACAGGATATGAGCATCTCCGCTTTCAACTCTCCTGATTGCTTCCATTCTCTCAATAGGGTCAAGCATACCATTAATGGTCACAGCATCAGTTATACTACCTCTCTCCAGATTGTCAACCTGATCCTTCATAAGTGACTGTAGAGGTGATATTACCACTGTCAGAGACTTTGTATTCTTTCCTGCCATAAGTGCCGGTACTTGAAATGTAATTGATTTTCCTCCTCCGGTAGGAAACACCGCAAGCAGAGAATCTCCACCCACAGCAGACCTTACAGCCTGTTCCTGCAGAGGCACACCATCAAATTTTCTGTATGCGTCATATCCAAAAAACCTTTTAAGACCTCTGACTGCATCCATCATTTCATCACAGAATATACAGCCTTGCGGGCATCTTGTTCCTCTTAATTTATTCATTGTAGCATCCACAAAGGGATACCTCATAAGTATCCAGGGAGGAGTTATTGAGTATTCATCATCAATATATATCAGAGACAGGCAGTAGGCAAGCTCAATACCATGTTCATGTATAAGCTGACTTATATCTACATGCTCGCATATTTTTCCATAAAAACACTCCCTTATTTCAACTTCTCCTGCTTCCCTGCCACAGCTGTATCCAATATATAAGAAGAAATCCCGGAACTCCTGCTTATCACCAAGCAATATGTAATATATACGTTTCATCTCATCCGGCAACGATCTGAACGTTTCAACTTCGTCATAAAAAAGCTCCATTGCCTTTTTTGAATCATTTAAGGGATTATTTAGCTCATCCGTCTGAAGCTTATAATCCTTGACTAAAGCATGATATGGTCTTTGAGGAAATAAAAGGGCAGACAGATGCAAGGTGTCAATGACACCTGCACATCTGAACTGCCCTATATTTTTATTCAAATATTTAATATCATGTTCTATGATATTATGTCCGCACAAAAAATCAGTTTCCCTGAGAAATCTTCTGATAGCTTCCGAAGAAGCATCATGTATGCTTTCCCCGCTTGATCTTATAGCCCCGAAATCTGCAATCTTACCTGTTTCCGGCACAACTTCCGCATCAATAAACGTAACTGCTCTCATAATTATGACCCGCTTTAAACAGATTATTTAGTATTTAATCCATTATATACCATGATCCGGGTATTTTCAATATTTAAAGAGTGTTAACATGTTGTTATTTGTTTTTTTATCTTAATTCTATTCAAATATCGAATCTAATTTTGATATCAAATAATTAAAACTGGGTGATTTATTATTTCTTAAATCCATATTAGCCCCATTATACACTGCGTCCGCAAGATACTCCCATGTGCCAATTATGCTGTCAGGTTTGTAATTTAACAACATTTGTTTCTTAGCATGCGGAAATGTAGTCAATACAGCATCGACATCACCTAACAACCACGCTTCCATTTCTTCAACAGCTATACAAAAAATACTTTCTACGTTTAAATTTAATCTTTGTCTCAAATCATTAAATTTTTGTTTGAATTCAACGCAATCATTATCATCATTATCAACAATAACTATAATTGCCGATTTATATGGCGCTGCAGATAAAGATGCATTAAGTACTTTTAAAAATGCAGGCAAGTTATTAAGAATACTTTGCGTTTTTACATCTTTATAACTTTTCAATTTGTTAGGCAGACGTCCAATCCCCCTGAATCCTTTAATTTTATAATTTAAATTAGGATGAGTTATCTTATAGTTCTCAAGAATTCTCTCCAATAATATTGCTCCTGACT
>JAFACY010000286.1 GCA_023425285.1 Bacillota bacterium | reverse complement strand
TAAGTTCCTCCGTTTATACAGAAGGGAACATCGGCGCCTGTTTTAACACCTATGTATAAAAGCTCCTCGTTGGATAATCTCAGCTGCCAAAGCTTATTAAGTCCTTTAATAATTGCGGCGGAGTTGCTGCTGCCTCCCGCCAGACCTGCCTCGGGAGGTATATTCTTATTTATTTTTATGATAATCCCGGAATTTATATGATACTTTTCTTTAATATAAGAAGCAGCCTTATGGCACGTGTTTTTTTCATCTAAGGGGATGGACGGATAATTGCATTCAATCAAAATTTTATCATCATTTACAGGTATAAGCTGAATTTCATCGTACAGGCTTATAGATTGCATAACAGTGCGTATTGAGTGATAGCCATTTTCAAGCTTATTTTTAACATCCAGAAATAAATTGATTTTTCCGTAGGAATATAGTCTGATTATTTTCACCTCTTCGTAAAAGATTAATTAATTATACATCAATCAACATTTTTTAACAACTTAAAAATATAGAGCAGAAAATGAAAAAAATATACAAAAGTGTGATTAAAAAAATTTTTGTTGGGTATATAATAAATACAACATAAATTTTATTGAATATATAGGATAAAATAAAGAAAGTTTAAATTTTATTAAAATGAAACATACTGTATTCAGTAAAATGAATGTTTTGCATATATGGAAGAGGTGATTCCCCCAAAAGCAGAATGTGAATTTCAAAATGAATAGCACCCGGTTTCAGGTGTGTAATTGATGAAACCGGGTGCTATTCATTTTTTGATATCTAAAATAAATCTTTTTTTGCTAATACAAAGCCCACAGCTCCTGACGTCAAAACAGATATCCCAAGGATTATCCAGAAGCCGTAGGGTGAATTTGCAAATGGCAGATTCATTACATTCATACCGAAGAAGCTTGAAAACATGGTCGGTATTGCCATCAAAATAGTAATGGAAGTCAGGAGCTTCATCACTATGTTTAAGTTATTTGATATGATGGAAGCAAATGCGTCCATCGTTCCGCTGAGAATTCCGCTGTATATGTTTGCCATTTCAATAGCCTGTTTGTTTTCAATTATGACATCTTCCAGCAAATCCTCATCCTCGGAATATTTTTTTATTATGTTGATTCGAAGGATTTTTTCAAGTACAACCTGGTTTGCTCTTAATGCCGTCGTTATATAAACCAGGGATTTTTCCAGATCCATGAGCTGGATGAGCTCCTTGTTCTTCATGGATTCATGAAGCTGTTTTTCAACGTAATTGCTCATTCTGTCTATTTGTCTAAGATACAAAAGGTATCTCTGTGCATTCTTGTAAAGTATCTGATATAAAAATCTGTATTTTTTATAAGTGTAGAAAGTTCTTATACTGTTTTTTTCAAATTGATCCAGTACGATGGAATTTTTTAAACACACCGTAATAATATTTTTATCTGTAATTATAATTCCTAAAGGTAAAGTTTCATAAATGATGTGTTCATCTGTTTTTTCTACATAAGGCGTATCAACCAGTATCAGTACCTGGTCATTTTCCGTGTCTAAACGAGCAGATTCTTCTTCGTCAAGAGCTGCTCTTAAAAAATCTCTGTCAACTGAAAGCTCATCTTCGATAAAATCCAATTCATCCGGTGTCGGATCAACTAAATTAATCCATGCACCGTCTTCGATTTCTTCCAGTGTGAAAAGAGTGTCGTCAATAGTCTTGAATATATCAAGCATTTTTCACCTCAATTTAATAATAGTCTTTCTCTATTACCAAATTAAAAGGCATAGTAATAGAGAAGTATTCAGTTCTGTTAAATAGTTACGTTTGACCGTAGGGACCTCGTCCATTACTTTCACTCCTTTATATATTTTATCGGCTTATTTATAATATTCCATTTGAGAGGTATTTGCAAGACAAAAATAGAGCAAAATTAAGAAACGGTACATATTTTTTATTATTTTGGCAATGCTATCGTTAAATGAATAATATTTCCTCACTTTTCATTTAATATTGATTAGAAGGTGATTTTTTGACAATTAGTTCAGTTACGAGAGTCAAGGGATTAGTCGAAGACTGTGTTGGGAAAAAAGTAAAATTTAAAGTAAAAAAGGGTAAAAGCAGATCACCTGTCAGAGAAGGTATAATTGCCGATACGTATCCGTCTATTTTTACTGTCCACGTTGAAAACAACGGATCAAGAAGAGTAGTATCATTTAACTATATTGACATTTTAACCAGCTGCGTTGAGTTTTACATATGTGATGAAGAAGAAAGACAAATCGTGTAAATATGAACTGAAAAAATAAAGTAAACTTGAAATTATTAAAAAAATTTTACCAACAAGTTTAGCTTTATTTTTTTATATGATTTTGATATACTCATAATGAATTTTGTCAGGGAGCAGTTTAAGTGAAAAAAATATTCAGCTTTATATTTATAGTTATATTCATAGTCTTTTCAGCCCTTATATATGCAAGATTTATAGAACCGAATTTGCTAACGGTGCAATATGAAAATATTAGCAGCAGTTTATTGAATGAAGACGCGGATAAATTGAAAATCCTCCTGTTCTCCGACACACACATATCAAGTCACTTTGACGAAAATGACCTGAAAAGAGCTGTTGAAAGGATAAATGAGGAAGCTGCGGACATAGTTGTATTCGGCGGAGATTTGATAGATGAATTTAATACCTACGAAAATAAGGACAATATAAATGAAATATGGGAAATATTGAGTGAGATCAAAGCACCTTCAGGAAAATATGCCGTATACGGGAATCATGATTACGGTGGAGGTGCGGAAAGAGTTTATGCTCAGATAATGGAGAACAGCGGTTTTATGCTGCTTAAAAATGAAAAAATACAATTAAATGATTACAACATAAATATTATAGGTATGGACGATTCAATATTCGGAGATTATGACAGAGAAACAATTACGGGAATGCTCGATAAAGACAGATACAATATAGTACTGAGCCATGAGCCGGATGTAATTGATTTCTTGCTGGAATACGATGCGGATTTGTTTTTATCCGGACACAGTCACGGAGGACAGATAAATTTACCGTTTCTGGATTCATTGCCGTTATTGGCAAAAAAATATACAAGAGGACTTTACAGCTTTGACAATTTCAGACAGACAAAACTCTATGTAAACATAGGTCTCGGAACATCACAGATACCCATGCGCTTCATGGCAGTCCCTGAGCTGACGGTGATTACGTTAGGCAATTGACTGGCTATGGATTAAAAAAAGGCGCTTTGCGCCTTTTTCAATTTTTATTCAATTGCAATTCTATTGTTACTTGGTCGGTACTTTTAAAGTCTGGCTTGGGAATATCAGGTGTGGATTAGCCAAATTGTTGTGCTTTGCTAATTCTTCCCATGTCATGCTGTATTTTGCGGCGATTTTCCATAAAACATCGCCGGGAACAACTATGTAAATTTCATCTGCCGGAGCAGGTACAACAGGAGCCGGATCTACAGGTGCGGGTTCAACCGGTGCAGGCTCAACAGGAGCAGGTTCTTCAACCGGTGTTTCTTTCACGGTAATTCTTCCCGAAACCTCGCTGCCCTTTGTTCCGTTAGTATTTAAGTATTCTGCGAATACTTCCTCATATGTACCAACTTCTCCGTGAATCGGATAATTTTTAAATACTTCGTATCCGTCTCCGCCTATGCCTAAGAAGTCATTGATTGCTACTGTATATTCAGCATTTGTATCTAATGCTTTATCGCCTACGGTTACTTCAACAACTCTTGAGCCGACGTCCTTGGACGGATCAAATACAAATGTCATTCCGCTCACATGCAGGAAGCCTCCCTGAGCAGCAGGATATCCGCTTACTGAGTGCTCTAAAACCTTTACTAAATCTTCGCCTGTGATTTTCTTAACCTGTACGGTGTTTCCAAACGGGAATAATTCAGCAAGTCTTCCGAAGGTTATATCTCCTATTTCGAGAGAAACTCTTATATTTCCGCCGTTTACAAAACCTATATCTGAACCGGCAGCAGCTCTTACCGCATCTGCGGATAAATTACCTAAATTTGTTTCCTTTGTTCTTACGTTTTCTCTTACACCGTCTAAGAATATATCAGTTGAAGCAACAACCTTGCTGAAAACCTCTTTGTTAGCTTCGTTTACTTCATCAAGTATTTTAGCTACGTCAGCATCTGCTGCAGTTTCTTTAACTGACTGAGCAGGAACCAATTCTGCTGTTTTATTTACTACCTGACCGTTTTGAAAATCTATATTTACAAAACCTAAATTCTGACTGTAATTGCCTGCTTGTGCAATAAGAGTACCGTTTACAACAAGACCCTCATTTAAAGCATGATGGCTGTGTCCGTCTATGATTACGTCTATACCTTCAACCTTTTCGGCAATTTGCTTTGATGTTATTACTGAGCTCTCATCCAGACCTATGTGTGCAAGTGCAATGATTATGTCTGTTTTATCCCTTAATTCTTCAACCATTTTTTTGGATATATCTATGGAATCCGCAAATGTTATGCCTACAACGTTGCTTGGGCTTGTTTTATATGCTGTTTCAGGAGTGGTCAACCCGAATATCCCGACTTTTAATCCGCCGATTTCTTTAATGACATATGGAGTGAACATGCTTTCTCCCTTTTCATTAAATACATTGGCACTTATCATGTCAACTTCGGACATAGCCTTTAATTCCATCAATCTTTCCTGTCCGTAGTTGAAGTCATGATTTCCGATTGTCATGTAATCATATCCTGCAGCGGCTAAAACCTTCAATGCGTTTTCACCCTTGCTTATGTTAATAATGGGCATACCATGCAGTGTGTCCCCGGCATCAAGAACAAGTGTGTTAGGGTTTACTTCCTTTGTTTCCCTGATGAGTGTGGCTATTCTTGCAAATCCGATTTCAGTGTCTGTACCCATTACTCTCGCGTGCGTGTCATTAGTGTGGATAATAGTAATTCTTGTAGTTTCGGTGCTTTCAGCCGCAAATGCAAGACTGAAACTGCTTAGAACCAATAATGTTACTAAGAATAAACTTAAAACCTTTTTCTTCATACTTACCTCCATGCTAATTTTTAATTTTATTATTTCTATATTTTTATGTAACACTATAAAATATACCCTTGTACAAGTTGTTTAATCTGCAATTTATGCAATTATTGTAACATTCATATATTTGCGGTTATCAAATAAATTAATTTCCTCACCTGCGGTATCGTCATTGTTCAATAATCTTATAACAGGTCTTAGATTATTTTCAGGATTGTTTTTTATTACTATACCGTTCAGCTTGTTGCTCAGCTTTACATATGTACCCACAGGAAAAGCAACCACGCTTTTCAGAAATATATTTAAAATATTGTAATCAAAGTGTCTCTCAGCATTACCCATCAGGTATTCCATAGCTTCGGACGGAAAGCACGGCTTTCTGTAGGATCGGTTTGAGGTCAAGGCATGATATACGTCACAAACCGCCAATATTCTACCGTACAAGCTTATGTCATTTCCTTTTTTACCGTAAGGGTAGCCGGTGCCGTCAAATTTCTCATGGTGCGCTCCGACTCCGTCAAGGATTTCTTTGGATAACAGACCATTCAGCATGCTAACCGCAGAGAAGGGATGCTTTTTCATCAGTCCGAATTCACTTTCTGTGAGCTTACCATTCTTGTTAAGAATTTCTTTCGGTATAAAAATTTTACCAATATCATGGAGGAAGCCCGCCATACCTAAATCGTGGAGCGCTTCATTTTTCATCCCGAGAGATATACCTGTAGAGATGCTCAGATTTGCTACGCTCAGGCAGTGTTGATATGTATATTCATCGTGATTTCTGAAAATCATAACATTATTTGTGAGCTCTTTTTTATATAATATTTCTGTTATTAATTCGTCCACTATATCTGAAAATATGGAAATTGATTTGTCGGTAACCTTTCCGTTATCGTTTTCCAGTT
>JAFACY010000280.1 GCA_023425285.1 Bacillota bacterium | reverse complement strand
TATTTGTGCAGGAGTCCTGCTGTATTCCTTTATTATCTTTTTCATTCTTTTCTTATAACTTTCGGAAAAAATATGCGGAACAATATCCTTGTCTCTTTCTTCTTCAAGATTATTCAATAGCTTGTTGGCTTTTGGCATATACTCAGTCAGCAATATATCTAATTCCTCGTCTGTGATATTTCTCATTAAATTATTGCCTCCTGCTCATTTATTATTTCCTTTAATTTCTTTCTTGCACGCATAAGCCTCTTTTTGACATTTTCTTCGGTTATGTTCAATATACCGGCTATTTCACTATATGAATATCCGTCATCATATTTTAAAGAAATTATGACATAATAGGATTCGGGAAGCATAAAAAGACAACGTTCAAGTTCCATCCCCTCAAATATTTCATCTGTAACTGCAAGCACATCCATTATTGTTTCTTTAATTTCATCGTATGAATCAGCTTGATGCCCTTTTCTCTTCCTGTAGATGTCAAAAGCTGCGCACCTAACCATATTAACGAATTTATTTCGCGCATGTGGACACTTGGTTTTAGGAAATTTATCAAAATATTTAATAGCACGTATAAAACCTTCCTGTACGGCATCCTCAGCCAACTTATTGTCCTTTAATATACCGTATGCTACATTATACATTAATGAAGCATACGCATCATGAAATTCTTCAAATAAATTTTTATCTTCTTCTGTATCCAGCATAGAAAGATACATCATCAGCATAGACATCCCCCCCTTTATATAAACATTATACCATTAAAAATAATGTCTATAAATATAATTTTTTGCAATAAAAAAACCCCCGTTTGGGGGTCTTTAAACTATTTTATATATTTTGCCACAATATCGTTAACGTGTTTGCCGTCAGCTTTGCCTTTTACTTTTGGCATTATGAGAGCCATCAGTTTGCCCAGATCTTTTTGGTCTGAGCGCCTGTTTGTTCTATTGCTTCTTTGACAATAGATTCAAGCTCTTCATCTGACAGTTGAGGCGGTAAATATTCTAATAGTATTTTGATTTCCTGGTTGGTAAGATCTATAAGATCTTGTCGATTGCCTTTTTCAAAGTCGGGGATAGAATCTTTTTTCTGCTTTATCTGTTTAGCTATAATGTCAATTACATCAGCATCATTCAATTCTTTTCTGTCGTCAACTTCCCTTTGTTTTACAGCTGCTCTTACCATGGTAATAACATCTTTATTGACTTTGTTTTTAGATTTCATGGCTTCCTTCATGTCCGCCATGAGCTTCTCTTTTAAAGGCATACATTCACCTCTTATCTCGCTTTTTTATTTTTCTTTCTACGAGCCGCTTCAGCTTTCTTTTTACGCTTTACGCTTGGTTTTTCATAATGCTCTCTCTTTCTTACTTCTGACATAACACCTGTAAGTGCACACTGTCTTTTAAATCTTCTGAGAGCATTATCGATGGACTCGTTTTCTCTAACCTTTACCTCTGTCATTTTGCTACCCTCCCCTCGTTATCTACTACTAGTTGTCCTAAGGACACCAGCGAGTTTGAAATAGCACTTAATTATTATATAACATAGAATAAGTAAATGCAAGAAATTTATGATAAAGTTTCTGACAATTTTCTTCCACCCAAAATATGGAAGTGCAGATGTTCTACAGACTGACAACCATCATTTCCGCAGTTACTGATAACCCTGTAGCCGGATTCCTTAATACCTTCGCTTTCGGCGATTTTATTTATGGTTTCAAATATTTCAGCCACTACACCACTGTTTTCGGAATTTATATCATTCATTGATGTTATATGCATTTTGGGTACAACAAGTATATGTACTGGTGCCTGGGGGTTTAAATCCCTGAAGGCTATGATATTGTCACTTTCGTACACGCATTGTGATGGAATTTGTTTTTCTGCAATCATACAAAATACGCAGCTCACTTTTTCACCTCTTCCTTGTTCATATTATATAGCATTCTATTCTCCTGATAAAAAATCGTTCTTTACATTTTTTACAGAGACAGAAACTATTTGATTTTTAATATTATTATCACTTTTTATCAAAACTTTCAAGTAGTTTGCAGTGTATCCTTCAAATAAATTTTCTTTTTTCTGAGTTTCCGCAAGCACCGATACGCTTCTTCCGACAAACTGCTGCATAAATTCTCTGCTTATGGTGTTACCTGACTCAATGAGCTGCTTGCTTCTTTCGGATTTTATGGAGTCCTCAACCTGATTTTCCATTTCAGCGGCCTTTGTGCCCTCTCTCACGGAATACTTGAACACATGAATTCTTGAAAAGCTGACAGCCTTTACAAATGCCAATGTTTCAGCGAATTCCTCATCAGTTTCTCCCGGAAAGCCGACTATTATATCGGTTGTAATGCCGGCATCAGGCATATATTTTCTGATGAGCTCCACATTGTCCTTGTACTCTGCGGCAGTATACTTTCTGTTCATACGCTTCAGCACGCTGTCACTTCCGCTTTGCAGTGAGAGATGGAAATGATCGCACACCTTATGGAGTGCCGAATATCGTTTGATAAAATCCTCGGTTATGAGCTTCGGCTCCAATGAACCGAGACGTATTCTTTCTATGCCTTCGATTTTATCTATATCCTCTATCAATTCGATTAAGGCATCCTTTTTTTGTATGTCTCTGCCATATGAAGAAATATGAATGCCGTTCAGCACTATTTCCTTGTAGCCGCCACCTGCAATCTTCTTAACCTCTTCAACTATATCCTCGTGATTTCTGCTTCTGATGGGACCTCTGACATAGGGAATTATACAATAGGAACAAAACTGACTGCAGCCATCCTGAATTTTGATGTTGGCGCGGGTTTTGTCATGGACTGTGCTTATCTTTAATTCTTCAAATTCTTCTCTTCCTTTGAAATCTTCTATCTCATAAGAAATCATTTCCATGTTGGATAATTTTTCTTTTAACAGCTTGCCTATGTTTCCTTTGTTCTTAGTACCTATTATTATGTCGGCGGAGGTTTCTTTATTCAATTTTTCTCCGTTTAACTGGACGCTGCATCCCACGGCAGCAACAATGGCATTGGGATTGTTTCTCTTTGCCTTGTTGATGAA
>JAFACY010000078.1 GCA_023425285.1 Bacillota bacterium | reverse complement strand
AGGCAGTCATGAACAGAAATAATTCAAATTTTAAATTAGTTTTTTCAGCAGTGGCAATAGCAATTAATATTGTATTAGGAACTGTAGTCGGATTATTAAATATACCCTTATTATTTTTAGATACAGTGGGCACAATTTTCTCTGCTGCATTGTTCGGTCCTTGGTACGGAGCTGCAGTTGGAGGATTGACAAATGTAATTCAGGGCATGTTGACAAACCCTAAAAACATTCCGTTTGCATTGGTTAATATTGCCATAGGCATCATAGTTGGTTTAATCGCAAGAAAGTGGAAGTTCAACATGGTGACAGCAATTGTCACAGGCTTGATTTTAGCCGTTGTTGCTCCTCTTATAGGAACTCCGATTGCTACATACGTATATGGAGGAATTACGGGAGATTTTAACGATGTATTTTTTACATGGCTGGTTAAATCGGGACAATCAGTATTTACTGCCGCTTTCATACCAAGAATCACAAGCAATATTGTCGATAAAATTGCAAGCTGCATAGTTGTATCGCTTCTGATAAGCAAAATACCTAAAAAATATACTCAAGGCTCAAATTAAATGGAAAGAAGTAAACGAATTATATTTGTATCTCATTGCGTATTAAATCAAAATTCCGTAGTGTATCCTTTGGCAAGAGCTAAGGGTGCATATAAAGATATCATTATTGAATTGATTAACAATGATATAGGCATACACCAGCTTCCATGTCCCGAATACAGATATTTGGGATTAAAAAGAGAACCTATGTCAAAGGAACAATATGACAACGAAGATTTCAGAAAAATAAATAATGAAATTGCAAGAGATGCGGTTACTGTAATAAAGGAATATTTAAGCAATAGTTATGAAATTTTGGGGCTCATAGGGATAAATGAAAGCCCTACATGCAGCATTAACGGTAATAATGGAATACTGATGGAAGAGCTGACAGACATGTTGGATAAAGCAAATATCCGTCTTAACTATATTGATGTTCCCACAGATTACCATGACGGTGAAAAAAGTAAAGAGTTTATTAAAGAATTAAAAAGCTTGATAAAATAAAGAATATGCTGCCTCCACAAGGAAGCATGTTTTTATATACTCAATTTTATTTTTAGTTTTTCAAGCATATCATTTGTCATTGCATCCAGGTCATATTTCGGGTTCCAGTCCCATTCGTCTCTTGCTGCCGAATCATCCAGCGAATCAGGCCATGAATCGGCTATTTCCTGTCTAACGGGATCAACATCATAGTTCAGTTCAAATTCAGGTATGAATTTTTGGATGGATGCGGCTATCATTTCGGGATCAAAGCTCATGGCGGTGACGTTGAAAGCGTTACGGTGCTTTAATCTGTCCGGATCAGCCTCTATTAATTCGATAATTGCGCTTAGGGCATCCGGCATGTACATCATATCCATGTACGTTCCTTTTCGGATAAAGGATGTATATTTTTTGTTTTTTAAAGCTTCATAATAAATATGTACCGCATAATCCGTGGTTCCTCCTCCGGGAAGTGTCTTGTATGAAATAAGCCCCGGGAAGCGTACACCCCTTGTATCAACCCCGAATTTCTTAAAGTAATAGTCACATAACAATTCACCTGCTGCCTTCGTTACCCCGTACATGGTGGTGGGTCTTTGTATGGTATCCTGAGGAGTTTTGTCTTTAGGAGTCAAGGGACCAAAGGCGGCGATGGATGACGGAGTGAACACCATGCAGTTTTTTTCCCTGGCGGTTTCAAGGACGTTGTACAATCCGTTCATATTTATATTCCAGCATTGCTGAGGGTCCCTTTCTCCTGTTGCGGATAAAATAGCCGCAAGATTTATAATGGTATTTATTTTGTATTTATCCACAGCAGATACCAATGATACATGGTCATTGACATCTATTATTTCAAACGGTCCCGATTCAATCAGTTCTTCGTGACCTTCCTTTATTCTTCGGTTACTTACAACCACATTGTCCGAACCGTAAATTTTACGCATTTCTGTTGCTAATTCTGTACCTATTTGTCCCAATGCTCCGGTAATCAATATTTTTCTCATAACATACCTCCATTTTAGCATCAATGATACTATATATATGATATCAAAAAAAATATAAAATATAAATAAAAAAATTACTTGACCTGTCGTAGTAAATATTATATAATTACTTCATCAGATGAAGTACGACAGATGAAGTAAATTTTTCTGAAAGGAGTTACTTATGATTAGCAGTGATGTTATTCGCGGATATAATGACACGATGATATTGTATCTCTTGCTGAACGGACCCTCTTACGGATATGAGATTTCCAAAAGAATTCGGGAATTAACAGATGAAAAATATGTTATGAAGGAAACTACCCTTTATTCTGCATTTAAGAGAATGGAATCCAACGGGTTAATAAGATCATTTTCGGGCAGTGAAACGAACGGAAAACCGAGGACATATTATGAAATAGCAGAAGAAGGCAGAAATCATTATATGGAAAAGTGCAAGGAATGGGAAATTACCCGTGAGGTTATTGAGAAATTTATAGTAAAGGAGAATTTTAATGAATATAATAAGAAATTATCTTGACAATATGTTTTTAGGATTACCGCAGACAGAAGAAGTGGCAAAAGCAAAAATGGAGCTTTTAGCAATGATGGAGGATAAATACAATGAATTGAAGGACAGCGGTAAAACAGAAAATGAAGCCGTTGGAATCGTCATATCCGAATTCGGAAATCTGGATGAGTTAGGGGACACATTGGGGATTAAGCATGCACTGGCAAACAGATCGGATATCCCGGTGGTAACCTATGAGGAAGCACAAAATTATATTGAGACGGCAAG
>JAFACY010000070.1 GCA_023425285.1 Bacillota bacterium | reverse complement strand
CTTGAAACCGAATGCTCTTTAGTCATTTTTGCATCATCCTCAATCATAAAATCATTTTGCAGAAGTCTGCTCACTATTTCTCTGTTTGTTTTAAGTACACCCATGGGCGTCTGCCAATCCTTAAGAGACGTAAAAACTTTCCCCATCAAAATACTTTCGTGGTCCGGACCTATCAGAACCACCGTTTTATACTGCTGATTTTTTACATTCTGAAAAACCTCATGTATCATATCGCTGGCAAGCAGGTGATGAGGAAGTATGGAGCCGCGTATGACGGCTCCTTGTCTATATGGTTCAAATTGCTTAGCGGTAACAAAGTCGGCTGGATTATAATACAGGCATTCTATGTTATTTCCGCTGTAATAATTGCCTGTATAGTCCTCCGTCTGTTCGGAAGGCTTTTGATAAATCACTATGAATATTGTCATTATTAATATAACTACTAAAAATATTTTCTTCAAAAGTTCACCAGCCTGTTATTTTATTGTTAACTTTGTTTTATCAACATAGTTTAATTTTGCTTCCATGCTTTCCTTTATTACGGCGTAATCAACGGTGTATTCTCCCTTTTGTGCTGCCTGCATATAAAATACTATTGGATTTCGCGAATATTTCCTGTCGTAATAGTAATAGAACGTGAGCTTCTGACCGTCATCATATGCCCAATATTCTTCATTTCCCGTCCTTAAATATCTGAAGCCGGAAGGAATCACATAGGTTATTTCATAGCTTCCGTGTTCAACGGAGGGAGCAAAGCCCGGGGATATGGTCACCATTGCAAGCTCCGAGTGATTGTATTCCCTTTGCTCTGACGATGAACCGCTCAGACTGTATGTTATGTTAACAGACATATCATCGGATTTGTTTTTATCCAGATCATCCTTGTTGCCCAGAGCATTCACCTTACAGGCAATATCTCCCTTAATGCCGCTGAATTTAACATCCTTTAATTTATCTCTTGATACGGCGAAGTCTGCCCTGTCAAACAGCTTTAATTTATAGTCTTCCTTGCTGCCGTTTACAGTTACGGTCACTTCTCCGAACAAATCCTTGATTTCATCCAATTTCATGATATCTCTGTTCATGATGTATATCAATTGTTCAAAGTTGCTCAGCGTCATTTTGGACGGATTCTTATATACGTATCTGAACAGTCTGTCTCCGGTATCGTAATTGCCGAGTTTTCCGCCCAGCACCGATAAAAGTGCGGTTATTTCATAATTCTCCGTATCATTATTCTTATTGTCATAATACAGGTAATCACCCGATCGGGATGCGTTACTTATAAATTCCTTGTAATACTTATTTGCAGTCTTCTTGTCTCCCAGCTCCTCAAGGGCAAGCACCAGATATATCTTATCTTTTATTCCTAATCCTGCTTCGTTGTTTTCCAGCAAATCATAAATTTTAAGCAGCACAGGCTCCTTATAATTGCTCATACCCCACAATGCCGCCGAAACATTGATGTCGTATTCCGCAGTGTTTTTCAGCACTTTGTCAAAATAGAGCCTGAACTTGGCATCCATGTACTCATCGTCAATCATGGCTGACAATTTTGCCGTTACCTCGATATCAGCCTCAGAATAGGGCAGCAGTTTGTATCCACTGTATGTGCCATAGCCCGATTCCTCGTATCCGCCCATCGTTTCCCACAGCTCATCCTCGGAAAACTCTAAGCCGGCATCAAAGTAATCATTTATATATTTTCTGGCAAGCAGTGCGCAGACTGTCTGGTCAATTCTCCTGCCTCCGCCCGAAGAAATTAAATCAAGGCTGTTATAAAAGTCGGAGCTGCTTTCATTAAACAAGGTTACAACCGCATTGGAATATGCCTCGTCCAGCACCGTCTCATCTGTGAGCTTATAGTACGATGTATTGTTAAAATAAACGTTGGATTCTACAACGGAGAATTCTTCTTTTATGGCATCCGTATTGTCTTTGCCGTTGGCTGTCACATATATTTCATAGGTTCCCTCCTCCTGCTTGCCCAATACAACATTGGTATATCCTCCTATTATGCCTTTTTGCTTTGCATCAGTCTTTTTACCTGTTTCCTTATTTACAATGCTTACAGCATATTCCACCTCTTCACCTGCAACGGCGGCAGTTCCGAAGGTTCTCAGCGATACGCTTATATTGTCATCCTTAAGATATTCCTTACCCATTATCAGATCCACAAAAAACGGAAGTCCCACAGTTATATTTTTCTGACCGCTCCCCGCATATAGCTTGTCGGAAATTCCCTGATACGTTATCCTCCACGATGTGAGATTATCCGGGAGCTTGAATTTTACAACCGCCTTACCGTCCCTGCCGGTAGTTACGGTTTCAAAGGCAGCCGTGTCGTCAAATTCATCTCTAAACACATTGTCATTGCCGCCTCCGCCTCCCATTTCAGCCGTTCCCGGACCGTCCGTATACGGGTCCAGATTGGAAAGGTACGATTTGATAATCCACGGGTCCCATGAATATCTGCCGCCGAAATATAAGTCGTATAATGTGTTTACATTTTCCGGAAATAACGCAAAATACGCTTCATCCACGACGCTCACATTTATATCGGCCGCACAAGGCGTGTTATTTTCGTCAAACGCACGTATATTAAATGTCACATACTCGCCGGGTCCGTACTCCTCCTTGTCGGTTGACACATCAAAATACATTTGTCTTTCAGTGGAATCATAACTTGCATAGCTGTTGACAGGGTACATGTATCCGTTTTTAACATAAATGCCCTGTATCAATATTTGCGAAATATAATCCTCCTTAAAGGGAAACTGTATTTTTGTACTGTCAAAGCTCAGGTAATCAACCAGGCCGTTTCGTGCAAGCAGCAGTATAAGATTGTCATTGTCGCTGTCTGCCGCGGCAGCATTATCATACAAAAGCTCTATGCTGACATTTTCATTTAATCTGTATTTTTCCTTATTATCGCTTTTTTTCAGTCTGTAGGACAGTCTGTTATATGGCTGGAAGCTTCCGGAGATGTTCAATTCCTCCTGGATGTATCCGCCTTTTTCTTCGGGATATACCGCAGTTATCTTGTAGGTTCTTTGCTTGTCATAATCCGGTATCTGAACATTTCCCACACCTCCCGAAAGTGTCAGGTTTCCGTTATAGACTGTATTTGCAACCATGTTGTAATTATAAACAACCTGATTAATTTTATTTATAAAATCATAGTGCTCTCCGATTTTTTCTTTTTCGTAATAATATTCTGTTATAGTCACTCCTACATTGCCGTCTACAGGATTTCCTCTCAGAGAGTCGTAATCGATATAATCCGCATTGTAGTCCTTTATTACGAGCTCATGGAGCATAATATCCACCGACGTTTGATCGGCAGAGCTTCTGTTAATCTCGAGCATTTTATCCTTCGGGAATACACTGACGCTGTCATACAGATTTACTGCCATATCCTCAGCTTCTTTGTTGTAGCTGCTGATATATACGTATACGGGTCTCCAGCTCTGACTGCTGACCGCAGTGTTTATTTTAACATTTTTTTCTCCCTCTTCGCTCAGTATTACTTCCTCTTCTTTTCTGGCATAATTTATAAAGCCATATCCTTCGTCAGAATAGGTGTTCATTTTCACCTTCAGATTCGGAACGGGGCTGCCGTCAAAGAAGCTTGCATTTAGCTTGTATGTAAGTTCATCCCCGCTGTACATAATTTTTTTGCTGAGCTCACCGCTGATTGTGTACAATGGCTTGGTGTACCTTCTCACATCGATGTATTTGGAGGATATCCGGAAATCATTATCGTAGACATCGATACGCATCCCGCCCGATGTTGCGTTTTTCAGTTCAAACTGCGTTTCATAGGTTCCGATATCTGTAAGTCTTACCTCCCTGCTTTCCATAACCATATCGGTGTATGTTTCCACAAGGTCTATTC
>JAFACY010000069.1 GCA_023425285.1 Bacillota bacterium | reverse complement strand
TATACCTGTACGGTTGCTGTACTTCCTTCTATTGAAACGACTTCGCCTATAAGCTTCTGCTTACCTACCGTAACCATTTCATGAACCTTAAATGATCCCATGTTCAGACCCTTAACAACGGGACCGTTTATTGAGCTTACTATTCCTTCAATATTAGCCATTGTAATCACCTACCTCTAATGTCTCAAATATTGTCTGCATAATATACATCTTGTTATCTTCAACAACAGCGTCGATAGATGAATCAATTTTAATATTCTTTTCTTTTATTTCCGCAATCAATCCTCCGATTATATCCGGATTTGGCTTGAAGCTTACGTTTAAACTGATTTTATTGTTTATTTCTGCCTTAACAAAGTCACCGTATTTATCGATATCATCTTTAGACATGTATACCAATAAATTGCAGTCTTCATAGCCTTTAATCTCAGTAACAACTTTTGATATTATATTTGACAAATAAGATTTATACTCTTCTGATTGAACAAATTCAGCCAGTTTTGAATTGAATTTATTCATGAAAATTACATAATATTTTTCTTTTAATGCCATAATATCTTTTTTTATGATTACTTTTGACTTACTTAAGCTTTCTGCACGTCTTACCTCAACTCTTTGGGCAGCCTTTTCTTCTATGTCTTTTGCTTCCTTATCAACAACCGATTGCAATCTTTGGATCTTATACTTGTAATTGTCTTCTATATCTTTCAAATCCTCTGTTAAATGAATATCCATTGATTGATTAAGAAGCTTGTAAAAAAGTTTGATTTTATCTTCTATTGTAATCATAAATCACCTCTATATATGAATGCCAACTGAATCTCTTATATAATTTTTTATGGCATTATATTCTCTGATAGAGCCATGTCTATCAGGAATTTCTATGATTAAAGGAGTTTTCGATTTTAATTTATACTCGTAGTATTCTTCTTTAATCATATCAACAATCTTTTCTGTCAGAATCAGGATACCTATTTCCTGATTCTTAACAGCATCCTTCATTTCCTTCAATGCAGTTTCTCTGTCTTTTACAATGATACCGTCAATACCGGCTAAGCGTAGTCCCACCCATGTATCTGTGTTATCACTTATTAAAAACGACTTCATATTTCATCTCTTTTCATTTTTATTATTAAACGAACAGAATTAATATTGATATAATCATACCGTAAATGGAAATACCTTCCGCCATACCAACGAATATCAATGTCTTACCAAGCAATGAAGGATCTTCGGAAATTGCTCCGATAGCTGATGAACCAACTGAACCAACTGCCATACCTGTTGCTATAGTAGCTATACCTGTTGCAAGAGCTGCTGCCAGGTATTTTAAGCCTTCACCTAAGGAAATACCTGTTGTAGCTGCTTCTGCCGCTGCCGGAGCTGCTGTTTCAGCCAATACGTTTCCGCCGAAAACTGTTGATATTATTACACCTGCCATAATCAGCATAAATGCTGATGCAGTTGTGAAAATTGCTTTTTTAATGCTTCCTTTTTTACCGTTTTTCATTGCTTTGTAACCATAAACTACTGTTCCTATTGAAACTGCTGCTGCTAAAATTAAAAATACGATTTGCATGATATATTCTCCTTTTGATTTTAAATAATTTTATCTAATTTAATTTAATTGGTTTAAATGCTACGCCGCCGCCTTTGAAATACTTACCGAACATTTCGTAGTAATGAAGACGAAGACTCTGAATCAATACAACTAAGCCTTCAAGTGAAAGAATCAGAATATTTCCTATAACTAATACAAGTAACTGTAAAAATATGTTAGGCATCATCCTTGATATAACCAAAAACGCAAGGAATAAACCGGCATGGTTCAATGCAAAGGCTCCGACACGCACGAAGGATATAGAATTACTTAGAGTACCCAATATAGTTTCTATTGCTTCAAATATGCTTTCCGTCATATAAGCACCTGCTCCATGGTGGAATAAAGGTCTTTGTTTTAATACAATATTAGTTAAAGGCTCTTTCATAACTAATACCAACAAGCTCAATACAAGAATAGTTGCCGGAATACTCATAGGTATATTTATTATTTTAATTAAAGCAACAATTGTAAATATGAAGCTTATAAAGAACACATATCCAAATATACCGTTCCTTCCAAACACGCCTTCCTCTATATCACCGTTTTTCAATGAATTAATTATACCAAACACATATGATGCTGTTAATACGATAATACCAAATACCACGCCTGCAACAAGAATCATCGGTATATTGTCAGTACTTAACGGTCCGCCTTCAATTAGGCCCGGTAGCCATGGAAGCTCATGCTTCTCCAATCCGAAAAAACTGCCGTAAACACAGCCGAAAATCATTGATGTTGCACCCAATCTGATTGCCAGACCTGCCGGTGCCTCCATCTTTTTACGCAGCAATAAGCCTGCTAACACATAAATAAATCCTTGTCCTATATCACCAAACATTATTCCGAAAGCCAGACAGAATGTTATAGCAACAAACGGTGTAGGGTCAAGCTCATCGTATGCAGGTAATCCATACATATTTACTATCATCTCAAATGGTTTTGAGAACCAATTGTTTTTCAGCTTTGTGGGCGCTATTACATCGTCCCCCATATCCTCTTTCTTAGTAGCTGTAATTTTATATTTGTCCGATGCATGTGCAATTGCAGCCTCTACATCTTCCTTGTCACTTTCTCTCACCCATACGTCTATGGCAAATGAGTTGTTACCAAAATCAGCTCTTTGCTCTAATTCTGCTATTTTATCTTCAAGCTTGAACACATTGTAGATTTTTAAAAGCAGCTCAGAATTTTTATTTTTATCATTTTCTATAGAGCTTGTCAAAGAATCAATTTCTTTTTTATACTCTTCAATCTTTGAATCCATCTGCTGAAGTATACTTGATGCCGTTCCCGAATATTCTGCAGGGATAATTAACTGATTCCAATTAAGTGATTTAAGAAGGTTATCCGTTTCCTCCTTAAATTGTTTCGGATATATAATCATATACAAATCATCATTTGAATCAACTATATAACCTATTTTTAATACTATAGCACTCAGATTTTCATAATTCTTCTTTAATCTTGATTTGCTTTCAATCGCAAAAGATCCGATTTCATATTCAAAATAATTCAAATCAGATATTCTGCCAAAATCAACATCCTTATCGGCGATACTGTTAACCTTATTTCTTAATTCAGTCAACTCGTCAATCTGGTTTTGCTTGCTTTTGATTTCTCTGACTCTGCCGCCTATGGATAATTGAATAATTGATAAATCCTTTTTCGCATCTTCAAAGCTGTAATCATTTTGAAGCAATAAATCTTTATTTACATGCAATTTAATATTTAAGCCTTCACTTAACTCCTCCACAGAGCCCAAGCAATTGCTGCAGCTATTGTGAATGTTATCAGGATCAACAATATTGTAAATAGGAGAACCTATTATTTCCGATTCATACTGATGAACAGCTAAATAATTATTATATGCATTGCTGTTTTCCACATTTAAATTTAAATGTGCATTTTCACAAAATATAAGTTCTTTTAAAATTGAATGCATGTTATCTAATGAACCGATTACTTTTAAAAGAACCATTTTTTCTATAGCCATCTAATGCCTCCTCCCTTTCTCATATCTTGTACGCTAAATATTCTTTTAGCTTTTCTTTAGGAACTTGATACTGTACTCCTTCGGTAATGGACGTCAGGTCATTTATGATACTGTCCAATAAATATATGAAGGAAATAACTATCCCTATGTTTCTGTAGTTTTTATTCTTGAGATAATTAAACATATAAGCGTCTACAACGACATTTATGTCAATATTTGTATCAGAATCCGTTAAATCTTTAAAAAGGTCATATTTGAAATATTCATTTACTAATACTTTGAATTCATCAAACGATTTTGAGTAACAAAGATTTCTTATTTTATCATTATTTAATACGTTACCGCCTTCAAGGCTGTAAAAATATATCTCATGAGATGAAATGTTATAGTATTTTATAGCTCTGTAAATCCACTGGATGTTTAATAAATCAATTTTGAGACCCACAATATCCTTTGCGGTTTTGGAATCATCACTATCCAGCTTTTCTGCTCTTTCCAACAGAGATTTATATAAGACTGAGTATAATTTCATTTCAAAGTGGAATTCTCTGTTTAAAACATCTGCATTTGACATGTTTTTTATTCCGTTGTAGAAAATCGAACCTTTTAACATTTTTATCAACTGTTCAATATTTCTGGCGGTCAATATTTTTTCAAAGTCCAAACAGGTAAACAGCTTAGAATGGATGAAGCCCTCCTTGATGCCATTCAAAGAATCGCCTCTTGACAGCTTTCTCAAAATCAGGCTTAAATCCTTTATATCCTCTTCAATGAGAAATGCTTTCAAAAATTCTTTATAATCTCCTGATAAATAATGGATTAAATTTTCAATTTCATACTTTCTCAGGCTGCTGAGAACCGTTTCTAAGTTTACTCTTTCGTTTTCAGTGTTATTGATATCCTTAAATACTTTTCCTATTTCAGGATTGCTCTTCAGCAATTCGGCAAGATGCTCCAGCGAATCACTTTCGATATATTTTTTCCAATCCTTACTGTTCAATATGTGCCCTTTTTTTGTTACAATTTTTGTTTCTAAAGCATAATATGCCATGTTAGGGTTCATACTACCCCTCCAGTACAAATAACTTGTTAAATATTTTTTCGATCAAATCCTCTTCTGATTTCTTATATAATCTTTCTATTTCTTCAGAAATTTTAAGAATCTTTGATTCCTGAGCCGATTCATTATCACTAATGAACTTTTCTGTCTCTTCCGCTAACTGCTGCGCTTTATTCTTTGCATCATTCAGCTTTTCAATTCGATAATCTTGTATCGTTTTTTCATATTCCTGCTTAGTTTTTAATAATAATTGTTCATTTTTTGTCTTATTATCAAAAGCCAAAGAATCAATTTCAATAATTTGATCAATTATCTCCTTCAAATAATCACTCCTTGTCTAATAATTTGCATACGGCATTATTATAGCACCCTTTATATTGCAGTTCAAATAATGAATACATATAATTTATGATTATTAAGTTCTATTTATATGAAAAAGCATACTTAAATATATTTTACTTTAAAATTCTCAATATTCCTCTCATTATCTCCACTTTTGATAAAAACCGTATAAATTTATTTACAAAAATTTAATGTTTGTTAATTATTTAACCTATTTTGTTAATTGTTTCGCAATTATAATTAAGAAATGCAGTAATAAACGTATATTTTTTTTGATACCGTTAAAAATAATTATAACCATAATTTCAGGAGAATAATATGAGAACAACACTTGTCCTATTATCTAAATTTTTAATAACTTTAATTGCTTCATGGATTTCCTTTTTCCTGATTGACGCTAATTCTTTGGAAATGGTATTAATTATTGCCGCAGCAGGAACTATTGTAAGCTATGCATTGGGAGATATGGTAATATTGCCGTCGATGGGTAATGTTATTGCATCTGCAGGCGATGGCATTCTGGCAGCAGCAACTGCCTATTTATTTGATATGTTTTCAAACAATTTTGTAACCGGTGCAACAGGATTGATTATTTTTGCTGCCATAATCGGAGCCTGCGAATATTTTCTTCATATTTATTTAATAAGGGATGATCATGTGCAGCCAAATGAATTTCACAAGGAGCCTCCCGTAGAATAATAAAACGCCGTGAAATTTTCACGGCGTTTATTATATTTTTATTTATTAGAAAATTCCTAATGCGAAGAAATCGTCTAACTGACCCATCAATACGAATATCATTCCTATAGGAACGATGAATTTGAAGCAAATATCCCAGAACTGATAAGCTTTCATAACAATACCTGACTGTTCAACTTCATCTTTTATAGCCTTGGTCTTGATTGACCAGCCTATAATTAATGACATGAACAAGGCACCTAACGGCATAAATATACCTTCTGAAATCATATCATAGAAATCTATCCATGAAGCAAACGCAGTTCTTATATCTGTCATACCAAACAATACACCAGGAGTATTTATCATAGCTCCGCCGGCAACGCCTGAACCAAGTCCGTCCAAGCAAACCGGGATACCTATAGCAAATATTATAGCTCCAACTATCATAGTATGTTTCTTACGAGTATTAGCTACGCCTTTTTCTACGTCTTTATCAATAAAGTATGCAGTACATACTTCAAGAAGAGAAATTGATGATGTTATAGCTGCAATGAACACCAAGAAATAGAATAAGAAACCGAATGCATTGCCTATGAATCCACCCATACCAACGCTGAATACCTGATGAAGTGTAACAAACAATAGTCCAGGTCCTGCTCCGAATGTTATTCCTTCAACTCCCTGAGACATGAATGCACCTACTGCAGGCATAACAGCAAGACCTGCACACAATGCGAATATTGAATCCGCTATAGGAATAATCAATGCATTTTTCTCAAGATTTTCATTCTTGCTCAGATAAGAACCGTATGTAATCATACAACCCATACCTAGAGATAATGAGAAGAACATCTGACCCGCTGCGGTTTTTAAAACATTCATAAATCCTATTTCAGAAAAAGCTGCAAAATTCGGAGCAAACATAAATGATACACCTGTCATAGCTCCTTCTAATGTCAAGCTTCTTATAATTACTATCGCAAGCATTCCTAACAATGCCGGCATAGCAATCTTAGTAAACTTTTCAATACCACCTGAAATACCACCCATAACTATTGCAACCGTAAGTCCCATGAATATTGCATGGTATATAATATTTCCCATTCCATTTGTAATGAATGATCCAAAGAATGCACCACTTCCCATTCCGCCGAAGCCTGCACCTGCACTGAATATTTCCATGATAAATCCTAATGCGTAACGAAGTGTATATCCACCTAATACGCTGTAGAATGCCAAGATGAAGAATCCTGATAAAAATCCTAACCAGCCTAACCATACATATTTTTTGCTTAAAGCTTTATAGGTTCCTATAACACCCATTCCGGTCTTTCTGCCTAATGCAAGTTCTCCTAACATTGTGGCAATACCGACAAACGCTACTAATACAATATAAACAATTAAGAAAGCAAATCCACCGCTCTTACCCATCTTATAAGGGAAACCCCAAATGTTACCAAGTCCTACGGCAGATCCTACAGCTGCCATTAAGAAGCCAAAATTACTACCCCATTGACCTCTGCTGTTTTTTTCGTTTTCCATTATTACACCTACCCTCCGTTTTAATGAATAATATTCCAAATTAATTGTATTCAGTGTTACGCATATTATTAATAAAAACGCTATCCTCCTTATTAAAAAATATATGAAAACGTAATCACCGATATGTCATTATAATACATAATTTTACTTTTGTAAATACATAAATTTAATAATTAAAATAATTAAAAGTTTAACAAATTAATTGGAATTTCAATATCTTGTATAAAAATGCCCAAACTTTAATGTAAAAGATATTAATAATTAATATTAACTTTTCTTGATTTTATGATAATAAAAAAAGGATTTTAAGTAATAAACTTAAAATCCATAGGCTGATGTTTCTTATTTGTCACCTATTGAAAGTAACAGGTTCAATACTATACCCAAGACTGCCGCAGTAGCAATCGCAGGAATCTCTATTCCAAACATAGGTATCATACCGCCTTCGAATCCAAAGCTTCCGCCAAGTCCAACTATAAGTATGATTGCTATAACTGCCAGGTTCTTCGAATTAAACATATCCACTTTCTTGTCCATCATTATCGTAATACCCTGAGCTGCTATTACTCCGAACAAGTAAATTGACAAACCGCCGATAACAGATGTCGGTATTGAGTAAATAATGTTAATAAGAGGTGTAAAACATGAAATAATCATCGTGAAGACTGCAGCCAGCATCAGAACATGAATTGAAAAATTTTTGGAAATTGCCATGGCACTGATATTTTCACCATAATTTGTTCCTGCCGGACCACCTATAAAACCGGAAATAATATCTCCTATACCGTCTCCGATTAAATTCAATCCAAGTTTATTTTCTATATCATATACTTTTGTTGATCCTTTTTTTCTTGCTAAGTCATTTACATAAATATGTAATTGATATACGTGTGCGGTTGATTCCGGTATTGTTGCTATTGCTATGGGCATTATTGCAACAATTGCCATCATGGAAGGCTTAGGAAATGTGAAAACAGGTATATTTAAGATTCCTGTAGACTGAACCGTATTAAAATTTAAAAATTCAATTCCCGTAGCTGCTCCTATTACTGCTGCCGCTATGTAACCTGTAACCAATCCAAACAATATAGGAAGCTGACTTAACTTTCCTTTTAAATAAACTGAATAAAGTATGGTTGACATCATGGTGATGATTGCTATAAGCCATGCCATGCTTCCGGCAGTCTGAAGCTGTGCATCAGCCAACCCTGCAGGTACTGCAGCAGCATTTGTCATTGCATTTGCCGCAAGTGAAAGTCCTATAATTATTGCTGTACTGCCCGTTACTGTTGCAGGAAGAACCTTGTCTATTGTATCCTTTCCCGAACGCTTGATGATGTATCCGGCTATTATTGAAATAAAGCCCGACATTATGATACCAAATTGAGCAATTGATATTTTATCGTTTAAAGAATATCCTGCAAATGCTTCAGCACTCATTATTGATGCAATTGCAGCTATGTAAGAAAAGCTTGAACCGTAATAAAGAGGAATTTGTCTTCCTGTTACCAATATGAAACCTAATGTTGCAAGACCACTTGCAAATATTGTAGTTGATACGTGGAATCCGGTAATCAACGCAACCAGTACCGTTGCCGGGAACATAACCACTATTTGTTGTAATGCAAAGAAAATCAGTCCAATAACCGGTGGACGTTCGTCCGGCAAATAGCCGAACACTTCATTTTTTGTTGACATAAATACCTCCATGGTTTAACCTGCCCGCGCGCAAAAAAAAATTCTGAACAGACCGTCAGAATTATTATACACACAAAAAGCTTTCATATTCACATCTTGACGGCATCGCGGTACCGAGTTAAAGATTATTTTTTTTAAATATAACACAAACAATAACTTCTGTCAATGACAGATTCTTACAAATCACGACTCCTTGTATATAATTTCCTTTATCATTTCGGGACGTATTTCCCAGATATTTGCCTGTACTCTGAATATATCCCATTTATCAATATCAAATATCCTGTGCCAGCTTTCCATCACTCTTTTTTTCTCCTCGGGATAAAGGTGTGACGTTTTATCATCTAAAAATGAAAATGTATTTGCAAAGCCCTTTTTTGCTATGTCCTCAGCATATTCCATTTCATCCTTTTCATCTTTAGGTACATAATGATGGTTCAATACATAATCCCATTTTGCACCGTCAAAGTATATTATATCGTTTTCATTAACTTCAATGACAAATACTACTTCATCATCAATGGGTCTCATCATATTTTCTTCACTTACGGAACACCATACGGGAAACTCCACACCCTCCGGTCTGGGTACCTTTTTTTCAGCCTGTTCAACAAACCATGAGTACAAATTAGCGACATAATCCGATATTTCTTCAAACTTCATGTTAAGATGCTCTCTTTTGATTCTTATCACACCGTATTCTTTCAACTCATCTAAACTCTTAATATGCTGCCTTGTCCACAGTCTTACCATACTGCCTCCATAAAACAAATTATTGGAATTAAAACAAATATATTTAATATATTTATTATAACACAAATAATCTAATATTACAATATAAAGGGGAATTTTATGTCCGTTCAAGACGCTTTTTTAAATCCTACGAACGAACAAAGACATGAGCTTTTAAAAGAAGCTTTAAATAATGCCGGAAGAACTGAAGACTATGAAAATATAATCGAATTACTTGGTCCGGGACCTGATATTTCTGAGCTTGCACCTGAAAATTCTTTGAAAAATCATAAAATAGGAATTATAGGAGCCGGCTTGGCAGGTTTATCGGCTGCTTATGAACTCAGGAAGCTTGGCGCATCTATAACTGTCTATGATGCCGAAGATAAAAGAATAGGCGGAAGAATTTATACTCACTACTTTAACAAATCAACTGAATATTTCAGTGAATTGGGAGCCACAAGAATCCCGATTTCTCATGATACATCATGGCACTACATAAATTTATTTAATCTTAATACCAGCCCTATGACTTCACCTGATCCCAACAATTTTTTATATACAAACAATATCAGGATGAGACGGAGCTTGAATGGCAGAGAAATAGAGGAATTTCTTTATCCATTGTATGATTTGACGGAAAGAGAAAGAAATACTCCATGGTCAGAATTGATAAGCTATGCCGACAACACTATGTTAAACAGTTTAACACCTGTACAGCGAAGCGAAATTCTGAAGATACTTCCGCAATATTCCCCTCAATATGCTGTGCTTACTAAAATGAGTGCACGGGATGTTTACGATAGCTTAGACCTGAGTCAGGGATTTGTTAACTTATTATGTGCAGTAAATCCTATCGCATCCATACTGCTGAATCTAAGCTACAACGAAACAATGACAGGTATTTATTCATTAGACTTTCTAAGCGTATATAGAGTAACCGAGGGAATGATTAAACTGCCATTAGCATTTATAAGTTCATTAATTAATAACAATCCTCCTGAATTGCCAAATCAAACTTTAGGAAAGGTTAATATTAAATT
>JAFACY010000283.1 GCA_023425285.1 Bacillota bacterium | reverse complement strand
AGAAGGAATAAACAATACGCAGGATTTGCCATTGTACTGGGACACGGATATAGAGGGGCTTGACAAGGACACGTTTGTCTTAAAAGCTCAGATAATAGAAATTAACGAAAAGCCCACATATCCCATCGGGGAGCTCATGGTCAACGCGTTTGGAGAATATGGTCATTACGAGGACAAAGGCATAAGAAAAAGGGCACTGGTCGGTCTGGGAAATCAGGATGTGGGAGATTCGTCCAAGCTTGTGCCCAAGGATAAAAATATTATGGTGTTAGGTGCAAGCAGCGACCATACGATATTGGACATTCATGACAGCGAAAAAGAATACAAGCTTGGTGACATTGTAGAATTCAATGTTTTGTACCAGGCCATGCTTTTTACTTCACTGTCTCAGTATGTAAATAAAAAAATAAGAGAATAACTAAATAACAGGAGGATAATATGCCGATAGTACAGGTAGAAATGTTAAAAGGAAGAACACTGGAGCAAAAGAGAGATATGGTTAAAAAAGTTACGGAAGCAATTTCTGAAACAGCAAATTGCCCGAAGGATGCTGTGAAAATAATAATAAGAGAAATGGATTTTGAAAACTTTTCACAGGGCGGCGTGCTTAAGTGTGACGAATAGCGCGACTATTATTGATGGGAGCAGATTATGAAATTAATATCATGGAATGTAAACGGATTAAGAGCATGTGTAAACAAGGGCTTTATTGATGCATTCAAGGAACTGGACGCAGATATATTCTGCCTGCAGGAAACCAAGCTTCAGGAGGGTCAGATTGAGTTGAATCTGGAAGGATATCACGATTTCTGGAACTATGCGGTGAAGAAGGGATATTCGGGTACTGCCGTATTTACCAGGCATAAGCCGTTATCGTGCTCTTATGGCATCGGAATAGAGGAGCATGACCAGGAAGGAAGAGTAATAACATTAGAATTTGATAAGTTTTACCTGGTTAATGTGTATACGCCCAATTCCAAAAGAGAGCTTGAGCGCCTGGACTACAGGATGGTCCGGGAGGATGATTTCAGAAAGTACCTTAAGGGTCTGGAAGAATGTAAGCCGGTTATAATGTGCGGAGATTTGAACGTTGCGCACAAGGAAATAGATTTAAAAAACCCTAAAACGAACAAGAAGAATGCCGGTTTTACGGAGGAAGAGAGAAATAAGATGACTGAGCTTATTGCTGCGGGCTTTATCGATACCTTCAGATACTTTTATCCGGATAAGGAAGAGGCATATTCATGGTGGTCAAATTTTGCAAAGGCAAGAGAACGAAATATAGGCTGGAGAATCGATTATTTTGTTACATCGCAAGCCTTGCAGAATGAATTGGAGGATGCATTTATATGTCCCGGGATTTATGGAAGCGATCACTGCCCCGTAGGTCTGATACTTAAGCAATAGTCATATTAACAAACGATAACCTCAAATTAATTAACAATAATTTGACTAATTACGAAAATTATTAAGAAAAAAGTACTTGCTTATTCCTGTTTGTATGGTATAATATCCATACAAAAGAAAATTAAATATGAACGCATCAATATAATGTGGGAGATATGGTTCCTAAGTTTCTACCAAACAACCGTAAATTGTTTGACTATTGATAGTTTTAGTTTTTATATGGTGCGTATAGTCTTTCTATACGTATTTTTTTACTTCCAGCATAAGTGACTGACACCAAATATAAAGTTTGGGTCATCTGCTTATTGAGGTGTTCGTATTGATTTATCCACTAATACAAATAAGGAGAAAAAAATGAAAAAACTATTTATTATTATTTTGTCGCTTATACTCATCTTTTCGCTGTCAGCTTGTTCACAGCAAGCAGCACAAACTCCTCAGGAGCCTCAAACACCTCAAGAACCGGGAAGTTCAAACGTTGATAAGGATTTTAAAGTTGGCGTTATACACATAGGAAATCCTGCAGACGGTTCGGGATACACCTTTGCGCATGATCAGGGAATAGTAGAAATGCAAAAAGCGCTTGGTCTGTCCGACAGCCAGATAATAAGAAAAAATAATGTTAATGATACAGACCCTACAGCAACTGAAACAGCAATTCTTGAATGTATAGAAGAGGGTGCGGACATAATTTTCGGTACAAGCTGGGGATACATGGATACAATGGAGGCACTTGCAGACGAATATCCTGAAGTTATTTTCTCACATGGTTCAGGATACAAAAGCAATGCTTCAAACTTCAACAACTATTTCGGAAGAATTTATCAGGCAAGATACTTAACAGGTATTGCTGCAGGTCTTAAGACAGAGACAAATCTTATTGGTTACGTAGCTGCTATGGGACAGGATAACTCAGAGGTTACAGGCGGTATAAATGCATTTGCAATGGGTGTTTACTCAGTTAATCCGGATGCTAAGGTATACGTAAAGGTTACAAACAGCTGGTATTCACCAGAGGAAGAAACAAATGCCGCAAAAGCATTGCTGGCTGAGGGCGTTGATGTAATAGCTCAGCACTGTGATACACCAAATCCTCAGCTGGAAGCGGAAAAGGCAGGAAAATTCGGTATTGGTTACAATTCGGACATGTCTAAGGATGCACCGAAAGCAACATTGACATCAGCAGTATGGAATTGGGGAGCATACTACACATATGCTACAGAGCAGGCAATGAAAGGAAACTGGACAAATGAAAATTACTTTGGTGGCATGAAGGAAGGCTTAATAGCAATTTCTCCTTTAAATGAAAATATTATTGCCGACGGTACTGCAGCTGCTATCGAGGAAACAGAACAAAAAATACTTGACGGAAGCTTCAATGTTTTTGACGGCGTTATAGAAACAAATGACGGCAAGACTGTCGGAGAAGCAGGAAAAACACTTGACGATGCGACGATTACCGGAGGAATCAACTGGTACTTTAAAACAGTCAGCGTGAAATAATATATAACGAGCCGGCTATGCAAATGTCAATAGCCGGCTGTTTTTATCAGAGGAGAGTTATGATTGAGACAAAAAAAGAAAATTACGCCATAGAGCTCAAGGGCATATCAAAAAAATTCGGAAGTGTCGTTGCCAATAACAGTATAGATCTCGGTATAAAATACGGAGAAATTCTTGCGTTGCTTGGAGAAAACGGCTCGGGTAAAACAACATTGATGAATATGCTTTCCGGAATTTATTATCCTGACGGAGGCACCATAACTGTCGCAGGCAGGGACGTAACCATTTCTTCGCCAAACGATGCGATCAATCTCGGTATAGGTATGATTCACCAGCATTTCAAATTGGTTGAAGCATTCAGTGCTGCCGATAATATAGTGCTTGGAACTAAGGGACAATATCACAAGCCAAAGGTCCTCAGAGAAAAAATATCAGAGATAAGCAATAAATTCGGTCTTGAAATAGATTCGGATAAAGAAGTATATAACATGTCCGTAAGTGAGAAGCAGACCGTAGAAATAATGAAGGTTCTGTATCGCGGTGCAAAAATACTCATATTAGATGAACCGACAGCTGTGCTTACGCCTCAGGAAACAGAAAGACTGTTCAGGATTTTAAGAAATATGAAGGAGCAGGGCAGTGCCATAATTATCATAACACACAAGCTCAATGAGGTTATGGAAATAAGCGACAGGGTTGCAATTCTCAGAAAGGGAAATCTGATAGACACTGTTGAAACATGCTGCACAGATGAAAATAAGCTTACCGAATTAATGGTGGGAAGACCTGTAAGCTTGAAAATTAAGCGTCCGGAAACAGAAAATAAAAAAACAATACTGAAGGTGGTTGACCTTTCCGTAGTGGGAGAGGACGGAAGAGAAGCGCTTAAAAATGTAAACTTCAAGCTTAAAAGAGGAGAAATATTAGGTGTTGCCGGCATTGCCGGAAGCGGTCAGAAAGAATTGTGCGAGTCAATAGCGGGCTTGATGAAAATAAAGCACGGTGCAGTATTGTGCAACAAGGAAAACATCATAGGAAAGACTCCGGATGAAATAATCAACTTAGGTATAAGCATGAGCTTTGTTCCGGAGGATCGTCTCGGCATGGGACTTGTAAGCTCCATGGGAATGGTTGAAAATGTAATGCTTAAATCATATAAGAGCAACAGAGGCTTTTTCGTGGATAAAAATCCGGCGAGGAAGTTATCGGAGCAATTGGTAAGCAAATTGGAAATTGTAACGAGAAATATTGATATGCCTGTAAGAATGATGTCAGGCGGAAATGTGCAGAAGGTACTTTTAGGAAGAGAAATTGAATCAAATCCCAACGTCCTTATTACCGCATATCCCGTAAGAGGTCTCGACATAAACTCATCCTATCTTATTTATGACTTGTTGAATGAGCAGAAGCAAAAGGGTGTGGCAGTATTATTCATAGGTGAGGACCTGGACGTTTTATTGGAGCTTTCCGACAGAATTATGGTTTTGTGTCACGGAGAGGTAAAGGGTATAGTTAATGCAAGAGAAACCACGAAGGAAGAAATAGGATTGATGATGGCGGGACGCAGCATGGAAGGAGTTGATGAGGATGAGTAAGACATTTATACGAACTGTTAAAAATCTTGAGAGATCTCAATTTGAGATAATGAGACTCAGAATAATTGCTTTTGTATTTGCCCTGGTTGCAGGCGGCTTATTTATCCTGATGATCGGCTACAATCCGGTGGAGCTGTACGGAACAATCATATCGGGTGCATTCAGAAGTAAAATGGCTATACAGGCAACCATAAAAATTATGATTCCTCTATTAATGTCTTCATTGGGAGTTATTCTTGCTTTTAAAATGAAATTCTGGAACATAGGAGCAGAAGGACAGATAATAATGGGTGCAGTGTTCTCCTCATACTTTGCGCTGTTTCACAGCAATTTACCTCATGGATTATTGCTGCTGATAATGTTTGTAGCCGGATTTATAGGCGGAGGATTGTGGGGCTTGATTCCAGCAATATTTAAAACGAAATTTGACACAAACGAAACTCTTTTTACATTGATGCTCAATTATATAGCTCTTCATGTAATATCATTCTTGAGGGACGGTCCGTGGAAGGACCCGGGGTCCTCGGGGTTTCCCAAAATTGCGAGATTTGTTACCAATGCTCAGCTGGATAAGGTGTTCGGCATACAGTTCGGGTGGATTATAGGAATAATATTGGTTGTAATAATATTTATTTATTTAAGATATACAAAGCAGGGCTATGAAATAAATGTAGTGGGTGAAAGTCAATCCACCGCACGATATGCAGGAATGAATGTAAAAAAAATTGTTTTAAGGACGATGATTTTAAGCGGTGGTGTTTGTGGTGTAACGGGAGTTATACAGTCTGCCGGCTCCGATATGACACTGGCGGCGTCTGTTGCCGGAGGCGTAGGCTTCACTGCCATAATAGTGGCATGGCTTGCAAATTTAAATCCGTTAGGAATATTGCTTGTATCATTTTTATTCAGTGTATTGGAAAAGGGAAGCAGTGTAATGCAGTCAACCTACGGATTATCGACCTATTCGGCTTCGGTTCTGCAGGGAATAATTTTATTTTTCATACTTGGCTGTGAATTTTTCGTAAGATACAAATTTGTTTTTGGCAATAAAGGAGGAGCAAAGTCATGATTAAATTTATCAATTTTCTGGTAGCCGCTGTCTTTGCGGGAACACCTCTGTTGTTCGGTACATTGGGCGAAATTATGAATGAAAAATCGGGACACTTAAATCTTGGTGTTGAGGGCATGATGTCAATGGGAGCCTGTGCCGGATTTATGGCAGGCTATATGACCAATAATTTTTTTATTGCCCTGGCAGCAGCATTCATTGCCGGCTTATTGGGTGCTTTGATTTATGCAATCCTCACCGTAACATTTATGGCGGATCAGAATGTAACAGGTCTTACGCTTACAATTTTCGGCATAGGAATTTCCAACTTTATAGGAGAGTACATGATTGCAAATTCGCACAGCAGCTCCTTAAAGCTTCCGGAAATCATAAGTCAGCAGATAAGGAACGTATATATTTCAGGATTAAGTGACATACCCGTATTGGGGCAGTTGTTTTTTCAGTATAATCCCTTTGTGTACATCGGTATAGTTACGGCAATAATACTCAGCATCTATTTGAACAGGACGAAAACAGGACTTAATTTAAGAGCCATAGGAGAAAATCCTGCATCGGCTGATGCGGCAGGTATAAAGGTTACAAAATATAAATATTTCAATATTTTGCTGGGAGGCGGCATCTGTGGCATAGGCGGAGCTTACTGTTCGCTGATTATAAACGGCGGCGTGTGGATGAGCAACAGCGTAAACGGACTCGGATGGATTGCGGTGGCACTCGTAATTTTTGCTTCATGGAGTCCTGTGAGAGCAATTTTCGGCTCATTCGTATTCGGTGGCTTTAATGTTTTAAAATATTATTTCCCCAAGGATATATTCACATTTCCCAATGCGTTTTATGATATGCTGCCCTTCATTATAACGGCGCTTATACTTGTTATCACCTCCGTACGCAAGTCAAAGAAAAACACGAGACCTGCAAGCTGTGGAATAAATTACTACAGAGAAGAACGATAATAATAACGGAGACATTCCTTATACTTCAAAGACTATCCATTAACTAAAGGTGTGTCCCCATTCCTATTATAAAGAACCCGACAATTTATGTGGGTTCTTCTGCTATTTTTGTGGTAGAATAATAAAAAGCAATTATAATAAAATGTATAAAACAAGTATTTAAACTAAAAATATTGAAAAAGGAGGGTTCTATGAAAAAAATATTAATCGTACTGGTATCAATAGTAATGCTTATGAGCTGCAGCCCAAATGATAAGGTTGACGAAATAGAAGCAATAAATTTATCAAACGGTGAAAAAGTGATCATTCCCGGGGACAGCGAGGATGCATCTGCAATTTTAAAGGCGCTCAACAGCAGGGATAAAGCCGAGACTAATGCGGGTAACGCTTCTGACTTTGAAATAAATGTAATAAAAAGCTCCGGTACAGAGCATTACAGATTAAATTTTGATTTGAGTGATAAATCCATATACGTGGTACGTGATGCCGGGAATTACAAGGTTAATGACGGTGCAGCAAGACAGTTGTTTTTGAATGAAAATTTTTCACATGTATATATTGATAATACTCTCTATGATTTCTACATAGATTATAATGAAGAAGGTTATTTTCCTGCAAAAGAATATGAATGGAACTACAAGAACATAGACGGTATGTATGCCGAAAAGGAAGGAACAATAAAGCCGGTATCAAATGATGAAATAATATATACCGGGAATGAAACACTGGACATAGTGTATGAAAGACATCCGGACAGTCAGGTAGTAAGGATATTTTCGGACGGAAATCCAATCAGCACCGGTAAAAATCTTCAGGAGCTTTTAAACGGGCTTAACGCAGACGGAAAATACGACATTGAATGTCAGGCACAGTGGTTTTTAAAGGACAGCACGGACAGCTACGGAAACCAGACGATTAAATTTACGGTCAGTGTGGATAAGGCTGCCGATGCTGTGGTTGTAACAAAGGACAATTACCCGGGCAATGTACTTCTGATATCCGTAGATAATCTGAATCCCGATGAAACAGTTACGCTGAAGACAGATGCGGTTAAAATCCCTGCGGAAATGTACACATACAAGGGAAGGGGTATGTTTGTATGCCCAATTGATCTATACGCTAAAGCAGGCATGTATGATCTGAATGTTACCATAAACGAAGGGCGAGTCGGAGAGTACACAATAGTCAAAACACTTGAAATAAAAGACAAAGCCTTTAAGACTCAATATCTGACGGTTTCGGAAGAAATGAATGAAACCAACAATGATAATACCGCTATTTATGAGTTCGCACAGCTTGTGAAGCCTGCAAGAACCGTTTCAGAACCTGAGAAGCTGTGGGACGGTGCATTCATTATGCCTGTTGAGGGCAGGCTGACCACTGATTTTGCAGAAATAAGATTTGTAAATAATGAGCAATCATCATCCCGACATTCGGGAATTGATCTTGCTGCACCCATAGGTACGGAAATTAAAGCGCCGAACAACGGTATAGTTACTTTTGCGATGGAAGGACTTTTGTCTCCCGGAAACACGGTTGTTATAGACCACGGTATGGGACTTTTTACATCATATTACCATTTAGACACAATATCTGTTAAAAAAGGAGATACAATAAAAATGGAGGACGTGATAGGAACTGTGGGAACTACCGGATTTTCAACGGGTCCGCACCTCCATTACGCAGTGAGCATCTACAATACATATGTTAATCCCTACCAGACGCTGAGCGGCATAATCGATTGATTGTTAATTTTTTGTTTACCTTGGTTGGAATGTGGTATATAATTAATAAGAATACTTTTAAAGGAGCTTAATATGGATTTTATCGGATGGGCTTGGCTTATTATAATGGCGGTATGTATTATGATTGAGGCAGCCACAATGGGACTTACAACAATTTGGTTTGCCATAGGCGCTTTGGTTGCATGGCTGATTTATTTGATTGGCTTTGATCTTCATGTGCAAATTATGTTTTTCTTGTTTGTGTCAATTATTTGCTTGGTATTGACGAGACCTTTTGCCGTTAAAAAGCTTAAAATAGGCAGATCAAGAACAAATGCTGATTCCTTGATAGGAGAACAGGTTAAGGTTATTGAAACAATCAATAATATAAACAACGAAGGAAGCGTAAAAGCAAGAGGACAAATGTGGTCGGCAAAATCTGTAAACGATGAAATTATCGAGAAGGATGAGCTGGTTGTTGTAGTTGAAATAAAAGGCGTAAAGCTCATAGTAAAAAGAAAATAGTGGAGGTAAGGAATGGAATACATCGGTTTAGCTTTTATTTTAATAATTGTAATTGCATTAATTTCAACAAATATCAGAATAGTGCCTCAGGCGCATGCGTATGTTGTGGAGCGTCTTGGTGCTTATCAGTCGACATGGAATGTGGGACTTCACATAAAGGTACCCCTAATCGACAAAATTGCTAAAAAAATATCGCTTAAGGAACAGGTTATTGATTTTGCACCTCAGCCGGTTATAACTAAGGATAATGTAACCATGCAGATAGATACGGTTGTGTTCTTTCAGATAACAGATCCTAAGTTTTTCACATACGGCGTAGACAGACCTATGTTGGCTATTGAAAATCTGTCAGCAACGACACTGAGAAATATCATAGGAGATTTGGAACTTGATGAAACATTAACCTCAAGAGAAATCATAAATACGAGAATGAGAGTAGTACTTGATGAAGCGACAGACCCTTGGGGAATTAAAATCAACAGGGTTGAGGTTAAGAATATCATTCCTCCGAGAGAAATACAAAATGCAATGGAAAAACAAATGAAGGCGGAAAGAGAGAAAAGAGAATCGATACTTATAGCCGAAGGTCAGAAAAATGCAGCTATATTGGTATCACAGGGTAAGAAGGAATCTCTCATCCTTGAAGCTGAGGCAGAAAAACAGGCTGCGATACTGAGAGCCGAAGCAAAGAAAGAAGCATCCATAAGAGAAGCAGAAGGTGAAGCGGAAGCTATACTGAGCATACAAAGAGCAACTGCCGAAGGCTTGAAGCTGATAAAGGATGTGGGACTTAATAAGGAAGTTCTGACGTTGAAGAGCTTTGAAGCGTACGAAAAGGCTGCAAACGGTCAGGCAACCAAGATTATAGTTCCGTCGGATATTCAGGGACTTGCAGGACTTGCATCTGCACTTACGGAAGTTGGCAAGCAATAAGTTGAAAATAAAAGAATGGTTGGATTGACCGACCATTCTTTTTTATTATATTTATCGTAAAATATCCTTTGAAAATGTGATTCTGTTTCTGTTTTGGATAAATTTGTCTGATATAATTGCCTGAACCACCATAATAACCCCAATTGCAGCTATTAAATCTCCTATGCTTACTATAACCCAGTTTCCGATAGTAATAACGTTGCCTAAGAAGCTTAATGACGCTGTTTCTGCCGGAGTGAAAAATAACATTTTGCCTCCTTTGAGCAGTTCGTGTATTTCCGTACCGTACAGTCTTGCTGTTGCATCTGATGATAAGGGGAATTTAAAGCCGTTTGCCAAGAATGCCAATAAGTTTGATCCCAGACCTACCAAAGGTATCGCCATGAACCTCATGTTTAAATTGGCTATTAAAAACAAGCCTGTGCATATATATGTCATTAAAAGAAATATTGAATATAAATTTGAACTGTAATCAAAGAGACCTAAATTCATCACGATTATAGCCAGATAAAGGAATGCAGATATAAAAATCAAAAATTTGAAATTAAAACGAACATAGGCGAGACGAGAAATTTTTCCTCTTCTCAATAAACCTATAACAATTCCTAAAACCAATGCTTCAAGAAACATATCTTCCTCCATGTATTCAGAGTTACTATAATTTTACAATATATCTTATAATATATCAACAAAATATTGAAATATTCACAGAAAAATGTACCGTCATAAATGAATATTGACTGGATATAATATGTATGGTATCATTTTTGTAATAACTTAAGATTTTCAGGAGGTATATTTTAGTGGAAGACGGCTCGATATGGGGTCCTATTATTTTACAATTAGTTTTGATTTCTATAAACGCTGTTTTTGCTTCGGCAGAAATAGCCGTTATTTCTATGAATGATAACAGAATGGCCAAAATGGCGGCAGAGGGTGATAAGCGTGCCATTAAGTTAAGCAAACTTACATTGCAGCCTTCATATTTCCTTTCGGTAATCCAGGTAGGAATAACTTTGGCAGGCTTCTTTGGAAGTGCCTTTGCTGCAGATAATTTTGCAAGCAGGCTTACAAGCTTACTGATAAAGACCGGTCTTGATTTTCCTGCAGCTACATTCAATACAATTTCGGTTATTCTGATAACATTGATACTTTCCTACTTTACTCTTGTATTCGGAGAGCTTGTTCCAAAAAGAGTCGGTATGAAAAATGCTGAGAAACTGGCATTGCTCATGTCCGGATTTTTAGATTTTATTTCCAGGATATTTTCACCATTGGTATGGCTTTTAACGGCTTCTACCAACGGGATTCTAAGATTGATTGGAATAGACCCTGATTCAGAGGATGAAGAGGTCACCGAAGAAGATATAAGAATGATGGTGGATGTGGGAAGCGAAAAGGGCTCTATAAACGAAAGTGAAAAACAAATGATTCAAAATGTTTTTGAATTTGACAATAAAACAGCCGAAGAGGTAATGACTCACAGAACCGAGGTAACCATTCTATGGATGGATGAAACAGATGAAGAGTGGGCACAAAAGATGACTAAAAGCAGACATTCAAGATATCCTGTTTGTGACGGCAGCGCAGACAACATAATAGGCGTACTGAATGTCAAGGATTACTTCAGACTTAAGGATAAATCAAGAGAAAATATTATGAACAAGGCAATAAAATCAGCCTACTATGTGCCCGAAACGGTGAGGACAGATGTTCTTTTTCAGAATATGAAGAAAACAAGGAATCACTTTGCGGTGGTATTTGATGAATATGGCGGTATGAGCGGTGTCATAACAATGAACGACCTCCTTGAACAAATTGTCGGTAATTTTGACGACGATTATCTGAATCCTGAGCCGCCATCTATTGAAAAGATAGATGCGGACACGTGGAAGATAAAAGGTTCTGCATATCTGGAGGATGTTTCGGCTGAGCTTAATATAAGCCTGCCTGACGATGATTTTGATACATTCGGAGGGCTTGTGTTTGGAGTGCTTGGTATAATACCTGAGGATGGAAGTACAATGGAGCTTGAAGAATACGGCTTAAAAATAATGGTTACAGAAATCAAGGGTCGCAGGCTGGAGACGGCAATTGTATACAAGGTGAAGGATACCGCCGATTACGTGGACTGATTCAGATATTCTTAAGCTTTATCCTGTATCATATAATCAGGAGGAAATATGGATTACTTAATGGGAAAATTATTAGTACTTCCCGGCATATTGCTGGGGATTTCTATACATGAGTTTGCACATGGCTATGCAGCCGTAAAAATGGGTGATGATACGCCGCTTATGCAGGGCAGATTGACATTAAACCCGGTGAAGCATTTGGACCCTATGGGATTTTTGTGTCTGCTTTTGTTTGGCTTCGGATGGGCTAAACCTGTAATGATAAACAGCAGAAATTTTAATAATCCTCGTAGAGACGACGCAATAGTTTCAATTGCCGGTCCATTGGCTAACTTTCTCATAGCCTTTATATTTGTCGGGCTGATGAAGCTTACGTATATGTACATGCCATACACTGTTACAACTCAGATTTTGATAGAGGTTTTGAAAAGCACAGTGTGGATTAACCTTGTGCTGATGGTATTTAACCTGATACCCATACCGCCCCTTGACGGGCATCACATTTTAGGCAGCATAGGCGGTGCAAGAGTATGGAACTTCTATTACAAATATTACGATCAGCTTCGTTTTGCAATGCTTCTGATAATTGTTTTCAGAGGAGTCGGAAGAATTATTACGCCGCCCATAACATTTTTATTTAATTTTTTAATTTCTATATTCTTTTAGGAGAAATTATGGATAAGGCAGAATTAAGAAAAAAAATACTCAGCCTGAGAAACGGACTGAATACAGAGGAAGCAGAAAACAAAAGCAAGACTATTATGGACAGGCTTACTTCCCTTGACGCATATAAAAACAGCAAGGTAGTGTTTGTTTACATGTCATTTAAAAATGAAGTGAATACACATGGGCTGATAGAAAGAATGCTGTCTGAAGGCAAGAGGGTTGTCATACCATATACGAACACCAGAGATACGGAAATAATACCCTCGGAAATAAAAAGTCTGAAGGATGATATGGTTTTAAATTCATTTGGATATTATGAGCCCTTATTAGAAAAAGTAAAACAGGTAAGGACTGAGGAACTGGATTTGATAATAGCTCCGGGAGTGGTATTTGACGAAGACTTAAACCGTATAGGCTTCGGTAAGGGCTACTACGACAGAATACTGGGAAGAAAAAGAAAAGATGCGGCCATCATAGCGGTTGCATACGAATTTCAGGTAGTGGACTGTGTACCGACCGAACCCCATGACGTGAAGATGGATATGATAATAACTGAAGAAAGAACGATAGTTTAACGTGCTATTGTCATAACATATACTTTTTTCACTCCATAATCTATTAAGACTCTTGAGCATGCATTGACAGTGGAGCCTGTTGTGTATATGTCATCAACCAGAAGAACAGAACTGTTAATTATTTTATCAATATTATTATGATTATTAAAGGATGCTTTTATCGCAAAGGCATCCTTTAAATTTTTTCTTCGTTCATGCCTGCTTTGTTCGCTTTGCTTTTCCGTTTTCTTAATTCTTTTCAGTCCGTCAACGTATGGAAGCGATAAGTTTTTTGCAATGTATCTTGCCATCAGCTCTGATTGATTGTATCCTCTTTGGAGCAATTTAGAGCGGTGAAGAGGAACAGACAGTACATAATCATAGTCAGAATAATTTTCTTTTTTAATATAATCAAGCATCATATTGCCAAACAGCTTGAAGAAATACGGCTTGTTATAATATTTGTAATTGTAGATTGCATTTTTAATGATACCTTCGTAGGCATACACGGATCTGGATGCTTCAAAATATTTTTCTTCACTGCTGCATTCCCTGCAAAGCTCAGTGGACTTGTGATGGTCGATCGGCTTTGAGCATTTGATACATACCGGCGGAACAATTTTCTTAATCCTTCTTTCACAGTCCCGGCATATGTAGCTTTCTCCGATTTCTTCATCATATTTCTCACATATGAAGCATGTGTTTTTTTCGGGATAAATAAGCTCCAAAAAAGAATCCGCATATTTTTTCATTCAAACAACCCCTCCGACAGCATCCTGTAGTTGGAAACCAAGGATTCCAATCTGTAATTAAGCGCAGAATATCTTTTGTCGATTTTATTGTTGTTAATCATATCCAGCATATATTTTTCTATGCCCACCAGCACAACTAATTTCCTTGCCCTTGTAATCGCCGTATAAAACAGGTTACGGGTCAGCAGCATGGGTGGTCCCCAGACTATGGGCATGATAATGACGGGAAATTCGCTTCCCTGGCTTTTGTGTACTGTGGTGGCATAAGCCAGTATGAGCTCATCCAATTGATTGAAGGGGTAGATTACTTCCTTTTCTTCATCAAAGGTCACGTAAATTTCCTGCTCAGTCTCGTCAATGAAGGTTATGAATCCGATGTCGCCGTTATAGATTCCTTCACCTGTGACGGTCTTTCCCGAAGGAGTTTGCGCAGTCCACTGCGCCTGATAATTATTTTTTATCTGCATGACCTTGTCGCCGACTCTGAAAATATACTTACCAAATACTTTTTCCTTCTTATGCTTTGCAGGCGGATTTATGGCGGCCTGAAGCTTAATATTAAGCTCGGCAACTCCAGCATCCCCCTTTTTCATGGGAGACAGAATCTGAATATCTCTCATGGGATTGTAATCATATCTCGAAGGCAGACGGTTGACATACAAATCAACTATGACATCCACAATATCGTCCTCATCCTCCCTCATAAAGAAGAAGTCCGTATTTTGCTTGTTGTATACGGGCATCTCACCCTTGTTTATGCGGTGTGCATTCTGTACTATCATGCTTCCGGCAGATTGACGGAATATAGTGTCGAGGCGTATTGTTTTAATGGTGTCTGAGCTTATGATATCAGACAATACGTTGCCTGCACCAACTGAGGGAAGCTGATCCACATCTCCAACAAGCACAAGCCGGGTCCCTTTTTTTAAGGCTTTAAGCAGATTATTCATAAGTAAAATATCGACCATTGACATTTCATCTATTATTACCACGTCACAATCGAGCGGAGAGTTTTCGTTTTTATTAAAAGCCAGATTGCTGTCAATTTCACCGTAGCTGTATTCGAGCATCCTGTGGATAGTCTTTGCTTCTCTGCCTGTGGACTCTGTTATGCGCTTTGCCGCTCTTCCCGTTGGAGCACAAAGAAATACGGTCTTGTACATGCTTTCAAATATTTCAATAATGGAAAGAATTATGGTTGTTTTTCCTGTACCCGGACCGCCTGTTATTACCGTTACGCCGTTTATAATGGATTGCAATATGGCTTCCTTTTGCATATCAGACAGGCTCATGGAGGTTGAACTTTCGACCCTTTCAAGATATGGGATTATGTCCTCCTCACTCATGCTGAAATCAACAGACGCAAGATTGATCAGCTCCTTGCATACATTGACCTCTGCCGTATGGTAGGGTAAGTAATATACCGCTCTTTCGCCGTTTATTGTTTCTATATGTATTTTTTCGGTAAATGCCATGTTGCGCATTTCATCCTCAACGTCTTCTCTGGCAATTTCCAGCAGCTTCATGGTTGCATTGGTCAGCAGCTCATAGGGCATGTAGGTGTGACCTCTGAGGGAATATTCTATAAGTGCATATCGTATGCCTGAGGAAATTCTGTAGGGAGATTTTTTCTCAATACCGATGGAGCCTGCTATTTTATCAGCAAGCTTAAAGCCTATACCGTATATATCCTCCGAAAGTTTGTAGGGGTTTTCGGTTATTACCTTGATAGTATTTTTTTCGTATTTCTTATATATTTTAACACTGTATCCCGTGCTTATATCGTGGCTTTGCAAAAACATCATTATTTCCCTGATATCCGCATGCTCCGTAAAGCTTTCAGAAATCAGCAGTGCTTTTTTTTTGCCTATACCTTCAATTTCCATTAATTTTTCCGGATGGTTCTGAATTATGTCAAAGGAATCCTCCTTAAACAGCTCTACTATCTTTTTAGCGGTGGAGCTTCCTATACCCTTGATTAAGCCGGAGCCCAAATAATTTTCTATCTCATCAATATTTGAAGGAATGACGGTTTCGTACATTTCTGCCTGAAATTGCTCGCCGTATTTAGGATGCTTAACTCTTTTTCCGTATACGATGACAGTTTCTCCGGCAATGTCGGTACCGAAGGTTCCCGTCAGAGTCAGAACCTCATCCTCTGTTTCCATTACAGCAACCGTATATCCGTTTTCATCGTTTCTGAAAATTGTTTCCACAATCATACCTTTTAAATCTTCCATATGATCTCCTTAGTCTGACATAGCAAAATTATACCATAAAATAAAAGTAATGCGATAAAATAATATCAGATTACAAATTTTTCTTTTATTAATTAAAAAACTGTGATAATATACTAAGGTCAATTGGTTAAAAATTTAAGCCCTAACCCCATTTTTCAGAGTGTCTTTTCTGAAAAATGGCGGTAGGTCTAATGCATAAAATGCCAAATTTGTGCGAACGATAGTGAGCAAATAAATTTGATGCATTTTTCTGCTAAGGAAAAACAAACATTAATGTGTTAATATATAAAAAAATAATATCAGTAGATAAGAAAGGATTTATCATGTCTAAGGAAAATTTTATTAAGGGTGCTGCGATATTAGGTATAGCCGGATTATTTGTAAAGATATTGGGAGCAATATACAGAATACCGTTAACAAATTTAATCGGAACAGAAGGAATAGGTTATTATCAACCTGCCTATAATATATATAATTTATTGTTAGTTGTGTCTTTGTCGGGATTTCCTACGGCAATAGCAAAAATAGTGTCGGAAAAAAGAGCTCTTCAGAATTATGAGGGAGCATACCAGGTATACAAAGTATCTCTTTGGGGATTGTTTCTCATAGGTCTGGTTTCATCCCTGCTTATATTGATTTTCGCAAGAAGCATAGTGAGCTTTATAGGCTATCCGGGCTCTTATTATTCAATGCTTGCATTGGTTCCCGCACTGTTTGCGGTTCCTTTATTATCTGCCTTCAGAGGATTTTTCCAGGGTATGCAGAACATGACTCCCATAGCGATTTCACAGATAATTGAGCAGCTGTTCAGAGTGGCTGTTGGGTTGTATCTGGCATATGCGTTTGTTGGCAGAGGTCTCGAGGAGGCGGCCGCAGGTGCTACCTTCGGAGCATCAGCAGGAGGAGTTGCAGCTCTCATACTTATTTACATTATATTTTTCTTAAGCAGGAAAAATATTAAGGAAGAAATCAAGATTTCAAAAAATAACAAGACAGAGCCTGTCAGTGATATAGTAAAAAAGCTTCTGTACATAGCTGTTCCCATTACCATAGGTGCTTCAATTGCACCTCTCATGGGCAACATGGACTCGTTCATAGTTTCAAACCGCCTTGCGGCTCTAGGCTACACGGTTAAACAATATACTGATATGTTTGGTGAGCTTAGCGGAACTGCACAAACTCTGATTAATTTCCCTCAGGTTTTTTCAACCGCTGTTGCCATGAGCATGGTCCCCGCAATTACGGAGGCGTTTACCAAAAAACAGACAAACAAGCTTAATGTAACCGCAAATGCAGGTGTAAAAATGTCATTGATAATAGGGCTTCCCTGTGGAATGGGTTTGCTTTTACTGGCAGAACCGATTATCGCTCTGCTGTATCCTTCGTTGGGACCCGAAACACATGCCAGTTCAGGAGCACTTTTAGAAATATTAGCTATAAGCGTTATTTTCCTCACTGTTGTTCAGGCATTTACAGCAATACTTCAATCCATAGACAAACAGTTTCATCCGGTTAAAAATTTAGCCATCGGCTTAGTTATAAAAGTAATTTTATCGTATATATTGATTGGAATCCCTTCAATCAACATCAAAGGTGCAGCAATAAGCACCATGATAGCTTATCTTGCCGTTGCCGTACTGAACTGGTTTGATATAAACAATACTAAAGTAAGAATTAACTTTGTACAGATAACTGCAAGGCCATTATTGTCAACAGCAGTAATGTCAGCAGCAACGGCTGTATCCTTCAGGGTATTTGAATCCATGTTTACAAGCCGTAACTTAGCCACATTGAGTGCGATAGCAGTGGCAGGTATAGTATACGTTATATGCCTGTTCCTGACGGGAGCCATTACTAAAGAGGATTTGGAACTGATACCAAAGGGAGAAAAACTGCAAAGATTTGTGAGGAAATAAAATGAACACAATACAGATAATCGGTCTGGGTGCCGGCAGCATTGACGACCTTACGATAAAGGCATACAATGCGTTGAATGAAAACATACCTACATTTGTAAGGACGGAAAGGCACCCTATCGTAAATGAGCTGAGAAAAAAAATAAAAATTGAAAGTTTTGATAATTTTTTTGAAAAATTTGAAACTTTTGATGAAGTTTATGAAAAAATAACCGATAATATAATAGAACAATCAAAACAGCATAAAAAAATTAATTATTGTACAGCAGGAAGTCCTTATTATGGGGATATTGTAACAAAAAAGCTATTAAATGAATATAAGGACAAAATTAATATAATAATAATTGATGGAATGAGCTTTCTTGACAAGTGCATAAAATTATCAGGTTGCACCGATTATAAATCCATAAAGATAATAGACTGCCTGGAGGCGGATGAATATTCCTTTGACGTAAATTCCATGAATATCATAACTCAGATTAACGATGAGGAAATAGCTTCATCCATCAAGCTGAAGCTCATGGAGACGTATCCGGATACAACTGATGTATTAAATATAGATGTATTGGATGAAAAAGTTATAAATATACCTCTCTACATGCTTGATCAAGAAAAAAAATATGGATTTTCAACCTATTTTTGCATTATGCCTATTGATATTTCAAAAAAGACAGTGTATAATATTGATAATCTGTTAAGAATTGTCAAGATTTTGAGGGGACCCGACGGTTGCCCATGGGACATGAAGCAAACTCATCAATCCATCAGACAGCATGTTATAGAAGAAGCATACGAAGTTGTGGATGCAATTGATAACGATGACATGGACAATTTAATTGAAGAGCTTGGTGATTTGCTGTTTCAGGTGGTGTTTCATGCGGAGCTTGGCAGCGAAGACGGATATTTTAACTTCAATGACATTCTGAACAATCTGTGCAGTAAAATGTACTTTCGTCATCCTCATGTATTTGGAGACGTAAAGGCTGATAATGCCGATGAGGCACTCGAAAGCTGGGAAGCTTCAAAGGCTGAGCAAAAGAAGCTAAGCACATATACAGACAATTTAAAGGATGTACCAAAATCGTTATCCACACTGAGCAGAAGCTTCAAGATACAGAAGAGAGCTGCGGATGTAGGCTTCGATTGGCCTGATGCAGAGGGAGCAATCGAAAAAATAAAGGAAGAGCTTCTTGAATTCATTGATGAGTACAAAAATCATGACGAACATAAAATGGAGAGCGAGTTCGGAGATTTGCTGTTTGCTCTGGTCAATCTTGCACGTTTTGTAAATATAAATCCTGACGTGGCGTTGAACAGGACGATCAACAAATTTATAAACAGATTTGAATATATTGAAAATCATGCTGAAAAAGATTTAAAACAAATGACTCTGAAAGAAATGGATGAGCTATGGGAAGAATCAAAGTTCCATTTAGGAATTTAGATAAAAAAACAAAAGAATCAATTAAGGAGGGTTATAATGAATAAAGCTGAATTAATAGCAAGTGTTGCAGAAAAAACTGGTTTTACTAAAAAGGATGCTGAAAAAGCATTGAACGGATTCATGGAAACTATAAAAGATGAATTAGTTGCAGGCGGCAAAGTTCAATTAGTTGGATTCGGAACTTTTGAAGTTAGAGACAGAAAAGAAAGACAAGGAAGAAATCCTAGAAATCCTGGCGAAACAATAGAAATACCAGCATCAAAAGCACCTGTATTCAAAGCAGGAAAATCCTTAAAAGAAGCAGTTAATTAGTAAGAGTAAAAGGTCGTAGAAATACGACCTTTTTGTATGTCATATATCCTTGACAAATAATATTAATTGACATATAATTGCAAGTGCAAATTATTTGCAACAGGAGGATATATGCTGCATATATTAGAGCATTCAATAATAGATTCATTAAAAATATTACCATTTTTATTTGTAACGTACTTAATTATAGAATATATAGTCCACAGGTCATCCGGGGAAATTTTAAATGGTTTAAAAAACTATGGAGTAGCGGGAGGAGCTCTCCTGGGGAGTCTTCCTCAGTGCGGATTTTCCGTTGCAGCCGCTAATTTATACAACAGCAGACTCATTACGACAGGTACGTTGATATCTGTATTTATTTCAACTTCGGATGAGGCAATACCTGTACTGCTTGCTAATTCAGGAAGTCTTGGGACTGTAGGTAAGCTGCTGCTTATAAAAATAATACTGGCAATAATAGCAGGCTTCATAGCTGACCGTGTTTTCTCGGGATTTTTTAATAATGACGGATCATACTCCAAGGAATATTTAAATACAGTCCATTCTCACCATTGTGATCATGGGCTGATAATGCCGGCATTGAAACATACTGCAAAGACGTATGTATATATACTCATTACCATGTTTATTATGGAATTGGCAATTGACACGGTAGGAGAAGAAAGACTTTCAATGCTACTGATGTCAAATACAGCGATACAACCGTTTATTACCGGATTGGTGGGCTTTATACCAAATTGTGCGTCTTCCATTATCCTTACACAGCTGTATTTATCGGGCAGCATAAGCTTTGGTGCTGCCGTGGCAGGCTTGAGCACGGGAGCAGGTGTGGGACTGATAGTTTTGTTCAGAACAAGAAAGAACATAAAAGAAAATATAAAGATAATGCTGTTCATATATATCTTTTCGGTTATAGCAGGCAGCATTATTCAGCTTGTTGCATAGAGGTGTGATATGGTCGATAATATTTTGAAAAAAGCATCATTAAAAAATACTAAGCAGAGAAGCTCGGTTTTAAAAATAATCGAGTCATCAGATGAGCCTTTGACGGCAGAAGAAATATTCAAAATTATGATAATTGAAAATAGTCAGATTAATTTATCTACGATTTACAGAACTCTTAATTTGCTCACCGGTAAAAATGTGTTGTTAAAAACTCTGAAGGGTGACGGTACCGCCAGCTATGAGCTGAACAAAATGTCACATAAACATTACATAACCTGTTCAGTGTGCAATAGCTCAGCACTCATAGAAAGCTGTCCCATAAAAGATATAAGTGAAGCAGTAAGTGAAAAGACGGGTTTCAAGGTAACAGGTCACAGTCTCCAGCTCACCGGTATCTGTTCAGAGTGTATGAAAAAGAACAAGTAAAAAAGCAGGATTTCTCCTGCTTTATTTTTTTGTAGTTCCCAGGTATGCGTCCTTCACTCTTTCATCCTGTAAAAGATCCATACCCTTGCCCTCCATTTTTATGTTGCCTGTTTCCAGAACGTATCCGTAATCTGCAACCTTCAGTGCCTTATTTGCATTTTGTTCAATTAACAGTATTGTAGTTCCTGATTTGTTTATTTCCTTGATAATATCAAATATATTGTTTACTATCAGGGGTGCGAGACCCAATGACGGCTCATCCATCATGATGAGCTTTGGCTTAGCCATCAGCGCTCTTCCTACTGCAAGCATCTGCTGCTCCCCTCCGGATAACGTGCCGGCCAGCTGCCATGAACGCTCCTTCAGTCTCGGGAACAAATCGTAAACTCTCAATATAGCATCATCTATGTTGTCTTTTTGCAGATAAGCACCTATTTTTAAATTTTCAAGAACGGTTAAATTTGCAAACACTCTTCTTCCTTCGGGAACCAGGGTAATTCCTCTTGCAACAATATTTATGGTATCCATCCCTATGATGTTTTCACCTAAGAATGTTATTTCTCCCGCGCTTGGCTTGACAAGTCCTGCAATGGTTCTCAGCGTGGTGCTTTTTCCAGCTCCGTTTGCGCCTATCAGTGTTACGATTGATTTCTCGGGGACACTGAGAGTAATGCCCTTAACGGCAGAAATTCCGCCGTAATTAACCTGCAAATTTTTAATTTCAAGCATCTTCTTCCACCCCCAGATAAGCCTCGATAACTCTCTTGTTGTTCTTGATTTCATCAGCCGTTCCCTGAGCTATAAGCTGACCGAAGTCCAGTACGTATATCTTATCGGATATTTCCATTACCAGATCCATGTGATGTTCAATCATAAAAATAGTCAGTCCGAATTCATCCCGTATGGTATGAATGAAATTAGACAACTGCATAGTCTCGCTTGGGTTCATACCTGCCGCGGGCTCATCCAAAAGCAGCAATCTTGCATCCGTCGCCAGTGCTCTGGCAATTTCAAGCTTTCTTTGCTCTCCGTAGGGAAGAGAATTAGCCGGTTCATTTTTTAAGCCTAACAGACCCAGTTTTTCCAGAAGCATTTCAGATTTTTTTCTCATGTTATTTTCTTCACGTCTCGACCAGGGCATCCTTGTGGTGTATGACAGGAAATTGCTCTTTACATGAAGATGGTTTGCAATCAATATATTGTCCAGAACGGTTAAATTCTTGAACAAACGGATATTCTGAAACGTTCTTGCAATACCTCTTTTGGTTATTTTGTCGGGAGAAAGACCCGTTATTTTTTCTCCGTTAAAGTATACATTTCCGCCAGTGGGCTGATATACTCCCGTAATTACATTGAATGCAGTCGTCTTTCCCGCACCGTTGGGACCTATGAGAGCAACTATTTTTCCCTCTTCAACCTCTATATTAAGATTATTCACGGCTGTGACGCCGCCAAACTGCATAATAATATTATCTGCCTTTAAAACACTCATTTCTTGTACCTCCTTAGCTTTCCGAACCAATCCCTGACCATGCCCCAGGAAAGCTCTTTTTGTCCGAGGAGACCGTTTCTGAAGAACAGTACCAGTATCATTAACAACGCAGAGAAAATAACCATTCTGAAGCCTGCTCTGAATATAGGGATATTTACTCCGAATAAAGTAAGAGGATCATCAAAAAATCTCAGTACCTCCAATCCTATGGTAACTATAAATGATGCTATGACTGTACCGGAGATGCTTCCCATACCGCCTAATACTATCATCAGCAGGAAGTTGTATGTCATGGTGAAATAAAATTGTCTGGGGTCAACAGTTCCCAAAAGTGAAGCAAACAAGCCGCCGCCTATGCCTGCAAAGAAAGCACCAACGGCAAAGGACATAACCTTGTGTTTAAACAGATTCACACCCATTGCTTCCGCGGCAACTACATCTTCACGGATTGCTTTAAATGCTCTTCCGTAGCTTGAATTAATCAAAAATACAACAAATACAACAGAAAGAATCATTATACCGAAGAAGACCCACATAGTCGGCATTCTGGGTATGTTTTTGATTCCGAGGGCGCCGTTTGTGATCGTCTTGGCGTTTGTAAAAACAATTCTTATAATTTCGGAAAAACCCAATGTTGCTATTGCCAGATAGTCACTTTTCAGACGCAGCACAGGTATCCCGATGAGTATTGCAACCAATGCGGCTAACAGACCGCCTAAGACCAGTGCCACAGGAAAAGGAATGTGAATCCCAGCAAGCGCAGGATTTTGAGGAACAACGTAAAATATAGCGGCTCTGTACTCAAGAGGCACGGTGAATATTGCTACGGTATATGCTCCGATTGCCATAAAGCCCGCCTGTCCTAATGAAAAAAGTCCCGTAAATCCGTTTACTAAATTCATTGAAACGCTTACGATGGTATAAATAGCCGCAAGATTTAAAACACGCCTTATATATTCATCACCTATTAATTTAAAATCAAGCAGTGTAAGCAGTACGGCAAATATAATAAACAAAATTGCATAAGCTTTAAGGTTGTGTTCTTTTCTTTGATTTATCATACCTTATCTGTCACCTTCTCTCCAAGAAGCCCTGTCGGTTTAACCAACAACACCACTATTAATATAACAAATGCGATCGCATCTCTGTAGCCTGTCAATGCCGGCAGGAACGTAACCAGCATTATTTCCGCCATACCAAGTATAAATCCTCCCAGTACAGCACCGGTCGTATTTCCTATACCGCCCAGTACGGCGGCTATAAAGCATTTAAGCCCCGGCATTACACCCATCAGAGGATAAATCGATTGATACTTGGAGCCCCACAATACCGCCCCTATGGCAGCGAGACCCGAGCCTATAATAAAGGTTGTTGAAATAACCCTGTTTATGTTTATACCCATCAGCCTTGCGGTTTCAAAATCTATTGAGCTGGCACGCATTGCCATGCCTATTTTTGTTTTATTAGTTATAAATAATACCACATACAGCAAAATAATCGTTATTATCGGTGTCAGTAACGTTGCCACCGTAAGAGATATATTGCCTATTTTTATTGCCTTTGTCAGAAAGGCAATGTCAGGGAAGCCCTTGGGAACTCCCGTAAATAAATACGTCGCTAAGTTTTCCAAAAGAAAGGATACTCCGATTGCCGATATCATGATTGACATACGGGGAGCGTTTCTCAGCGGTCTGTATGCCGCTTTTTCAATGAGAACACCCAGCAGTACTGTAAAAGCTATTACAATTATTATTGACACATACCAGGGCAGACGAAAATTAACCATGCTGAATATCATGAAATAAGCTGCCATCATAAATATATCACCGTGTGCAAAGTTAATCAGTCTCAGTATTCCGTAAACCATGGTATAGCCTATGGCGATGAGAGCATACAGGCTGCCTATGGAAATTCCGTTGGCAAGCTGCTGCATAAAAGTTTCAAATGATACTAAAACCATATTATTCCTCCAATAACAGCCGAATTGTAAAAGGGCGAACGACCGGTCCGCCCCTTAAGTCTATTATTACACTATTTAACTTCAACTGTGTCTATATAAACAAATTGTCCATTCTGTACTGTTTTAATAACAGCGATGTTTTTGTCTGCGTCACCTTCTGCCGTGAAGTTAATAACTCCAGTAACACCTTCAAAGTCCTTTGTTGCGTTTAATGCATCCTTAATTTTAACTCCATCGGTTGAGCCTGCACGTTCGATGGCATCTCTGACCAACAGGTAAGCGTCATATCCCAATGCTGCAACTGCAGGTATTATAGGCTCCTTATCACCCAATTCTTTTTTATAGCCTTCAACAAACACCTTTGCTTCGTTTGTTGCCGGGTCATTTTCATCAAAGAATGTGGAAAGTACTATGCCCTCTGCAAATTCTTTAGCTACATCTATAACCGCAGGATTTTCCCATGTATCTCCACCCATTATCAGGCTGTTAATGCCAAGGTCTCTTGCCTGTCTGATGATAAGCGGAGCTGTTGTTGCCGAACTCGGAGCAAATATTACATCAGGATTTTTTGCCTTAATATTTGTAAGTATGCCGCTGAAATCAGAATCATTTACCTGGAATTCTGAAGTATCAACTATACTGTTCGGATCTCCTGTGAGCTCTTTAAAAGCATCGATAAAGAAGTTTCCGAGACCAACTGAATAGTCATCTCCGTTTTGCATGATAACCGCCGCTGTTTTAGCTCCCTGCTGCAATGCATAGTTTGCCATTACTCTTCCCTGGAAAGGATCAAGGAAGCATGCACGGAAATAATATTCATTTCCTAAGGTTACCATCGGGTTTGTACAGGAAGCACCCATAGCAGGTATCTTAGCATTTTTGATTATATCTCCCGCAGCTATGGAAACGCCTGAGCCGTATGAGCCGATAATTGCTACAACCTTGTCTTTTTCAATCAATCTTGTTACTGCTGTAGTAGCTTCACCCTTGTCGCTTTTGTTGTCAACTATTACAAGTTCTATTTTCTTTCCCAATACTTCGGGATACATTTTATTTGCATACTTGATACCATCGAGCTCCTGTAAACCTCCTCCTCCGTTTTCACCGGTCAATGGTTCAAAAACTCCTATTTTTATTACATCAGATTCGCTTTTAGCACATGCGGTGAAGCTTGCAAGTACCATCAACAAGCATAATAACAATGATAATTTTCTTTTCATATTCTTCTCCTCACCTATTAATTATAATAAATTTCTATGATTATAACACCGAAAGTATTTTTACGCAAGATATTTTTCCGCCATATAAAGGACATTAATCCGTATAATGCGCACATTATATAATAAATGTTTTCATCCGGTACTATATCAGACTGATTTTCCAACATGTAACGACAAAATAAGACAAATATTGAAAAAGACAGCCCTTAATATTATATTAAAGAGCTGTCCGTGATATACGTATTTATATAAATTTTGATGTCAGATTTAAAACTTTTCGTTTCAATAAATCGCAGTCTTCGTTCTTGCTTAATGCATTGTCAATAATTCCTGCAAGTTCAATCATTTCAGCTTCCTTCATACCTCTTGTGGTGGCGGCCGGGGTGCCGATTCTTAAACCGCTTGTAACAAACGGACTTTGAGGATCGTAAGGAATAGTGTTTTTGTTTGTTGTTATGTGGATTTCGTCAAGCAGCTTTTCTGCTTCCTTTCCTGTCAATCCTTTATTTCTTAAATCAACAAGCATCAAATGATTGTCCGTTCCTCCGGATACAATTCTGAAGCCCTTATCAGTCAGCTCCTTGGCCAATGTCTTGGCATTGGTTAAAACCTGCTGCTGATATATTTTAAAGCTGTCTTCCATGGCTTCCTTAAAGCATACTGCTTTGGCTGCTATAACATGCATCAACGGTCCGCCCTGGATGCCCGGGAATATTGCCTTGTCTATTTTCTGTGCGAATTCTTCCCTGCAGAGAATCATGCCGCCTCTGGGACCCCTCAGTGTTTTATGAGTGGTGGTTGTAACAAAATCGGCATATTCAACAGGGTTAGGATGGAGACCTGTGGCAACAAGCCCCGCAATGTGAGCCATGTCAACCATGAAGTATGCACCGACCTCATCTGCAATTTCCCTGAACTGCTTAAAATCTATAAATCTCGAATAAGCGCTTGCTCCCGCAACGATCATTTTCGGTCTTTCAAGCCTGGCAATTTCTCTTACCTTGTCATAATCAATAGTTTCTGTTTCCTTATCAACGCCGTAAAATACCACATTGAAATATGATCCCGACATATTTACCGGGCTGCCGTGAGTTAAATGTCCTCCCATGGACAGGTCCATACCCAATATTTTATCTCCCGGTCTTAAAACTGAAAAATACACACCGAAGTTTGCGTTTGAGCCTGAATGTGGTTGTACGTTAGCGTGGTCTGCACCAAATATTTTTTTTGCTCTGTCTCTTGCTAAATTTTCAACCTTATCAACAAATTCGCATCCGCCGTAATATCTTTTGCCGGGATATCCTTCAGCGTACTTGTTTGTCAGGTGGCTTCCCATTGCCTGTAAAACATCCTCAGATACAAAGTTTTCGGAAGCTATAAGCTCAATATTTACATTTTGCCTTTCCTTTTCTTCCATCATCGCATTAAAAAGTTCTTTATCATTTTTTTCAATTAAATCAAAGTTCATATTATTCTCCTATACGTATATTTTTGGAAGGCGCTTAACTGCCAGATTAGTCAGAACCTCATAAGATATGGTGCCTCTCATTTTCGCTACATCATCGGCAGTCATAGCGCCGTCGGTACCGTCACCGTAGAGTATTGCTTCATCACCTATCTGCGGATTATCAACACCGGATAAATCCACCATAAACTGATCCATGCACACCTTACCCAATATCGGACATTTTACACCCTTTACAACGATGTAACCCTTGTTTGAAAGTAATCTCGAATAACCGTCGGCATATCCCAATGGAATTGTACCCACAACGACAGGCTTTTCCGCATGGAATAAATGCCCGTAGCCTACACCCTCGCCGGATTCAATTGTCTTAACGTTCGCAACTCTTGCTTTAAGTGTCACACAAATTTTAAATTTATATTCGTCCATGTTTACTTCATCTGACGGATAAAAGCCGGACAATATTATACCCGGTCTTACCATATCAAAATGGTATTCAGGCAGATCTATAATAGTTGCACTGTTGGCAATATGCTTTACGGGAATCATAACATTTCTTTCCTTCAGCAGGTTCATAAAATCCATAAATCTTTTTGCCTGCATGTGAGCGGTTGTTTTATCCGTTTCATCAGCCTTTGCCTGATGGGAATATGCTCCCTCAATTTTTACATTTGACAGCCTGGAGATTTCAAGGATTTTGTCCGCATTTTCTTCCGTTGGCATGAAGCCTAAACGATTCATTCCTGTTTCAATTTTCAGATGTATCCTTGCTGTCTTATTCATTGCCTTTGCTGTTTCATTAAGCTTTACGGCAAGATTGTAGTCATAAATTGTAAGCATAATATTCTGATTTACGGCATCGTCAAAAAATTCTTCAGGCGTATAACCCAAGACTAAAATATCTGTATCCTTTATTTCCTGTCTGAGCTCAAACGCTTCTACTATAACTGCCACGGCCAGCATATCGGTACCGCTGCGCACATACATTTTAGAAAGCTCCATTGAACCCATTCCGTAGCTGTCTGCTTTAACGACAGCACAAACCTTTACATCAGGACCTACAGCTCTTCTCACTTCCATGAAGTTATGAATTGCTTTTTCTCTGTCTACCTCAACCCAGGCAGGTCTTATCTTTTCGTTCATTATGTTTTAAGTCCTCCTAATTTTTACTATTAGTTAATTATATCAAACTGATAATAGCAAATCAATAAAATGTGAATAAAAACAAATACTTTATTGCAAAAACATATTTACATTTCTGTATTTATTTTATATTATATGAGAGGTTAATTACAAAAGTAAGGAGTTTTTATGAGTATATTAGATGTAAAAAATGTAACTCACGGTTTTGGTGCCCGGGCCATATTGGAAAATGTGTCATTCCGCCTTTTAAAGGGAGAGCACGTGGCGCTGATAGGAGCAAACGGTGAGGGGAAGTCAACATTTTTAAATATAATAACAGGGAAGCTGATGCCTGACGAAGGAGAGGTTTCATGGTCAAAAAGAGTTACGGTCGGATATCTTGACCAGCACTCTGTTCTGCAGCCGGGAACTACTATCAGAGAAAATCTGAGGCTTGCATTTGATGAGCTGTTTAAAATGGAGCAGGAGCTTTTAAAGCTTTATGAGGATATGGCTGCTGCCGATGAAGAAGAAGTGAACAGGATGATGGAGGATGCTGCCGAAATACAGACAATATTGGACAGCAGCGGATTTTATACCATTGATTCCAAGATAGAAGAGGTGGCAAACGGTCTTGGATTAGGTGATATCGGACTGGAGAAATTAGTTGATGAGCTCAGCGGCGGTCAGAGAACCAAGGTTTTACTTACTAAGCTTTTGCTGCAAAATCCAACCATACTTCTGTTGGATGAGCCTACAAACTTTCTTGATGAAAATCACATAAGATGGCTTACAAATTACTTGCAGAATTATGAAAATGCATTTATTTTAATTTCACACGACATACCGTTTATAAACGATGTATGCAATATAATTTACCATGTGGAAAATCTGAACCTGACAAGATATGTAGGCAACTACGAAGAATTCAGAAGAATATATGAGCTGAACAAACAAAAAGAAGAGCGCGAATATGAAAAGCAGCAGAAAGAAATTGAACGCCTTGAGGATTTCATAGCAAGAAACAAGGCGAGAGTTGCAACCAGAGGAATGGCAAACAGCAGGATGAAGCAGCTTGAAAAGATGGATATCCTGGAGAGACCGAGAGATAAGCCGAAGCCAACCTTCAGATTCAAGGATACAAAAGCACCAAGCAGATTCCTGATTGATGCCAAGGATTTAGTGATAGGATATGACCATCCGCTGACAGAGCCAATGAATTTTCAGGTGGAAAGAAATAAAAAGATTGCGCTTACGGGAGTGAACGGCTTGGGAAAATCAACACTGCTTAAGACTATATTGGGCATACTGCCTCCCATAAGCGGAAGCGTCACCTTCGGAGAAAATGTCGTGTATGGCTATTTTGAGCAGGAGGATTCCAAGGATAACTCCAATACGGCATTGAATGAAGTGTGGAATGAATATCCATCGCTGACAAATCATGAGGTGCGTCTGGAGCTGGCACGCTGCGGCTTAACCACCGACAACATAACAAGCATGATGAAGGTTTTATCCGGAGGAGAAAATGCAAAGGTGAGACTCTGCAAGCTGTTGCTAAAGGAATTGAACTTTTTGGTTCTTGATGAGCCTACAAACCACTTAGACCCCGAGGCAAAGGATGAACTGGAAAAGGCATTGAAGGAATTTAAAGGTACAATTTTACTGGTAAGCCATGAACCGTATTTTTACGAAAGCTTTATCACAGATGTGTGGAATATAGAAAACTTTACGACGAAAATCGTGTAGAACGATAGAGGAATAATTGCGGATTAAAAAAGGGCATATGCCCTTTTTTAATTGTATATTATCGCTACATCCACTATTCCGTCGAAGCCTCCGTATAGGTCATAAAGCTGTACTGTTGAGCCTGATTTCAAATCTGACTTTGAGCCTGATTTAAAGCCTATAACATTTCCTGCCTTATCCACGGTACATATATATACGGTTATACTGTCGGCATATTCCATGTACGTTATGCTGTCTATCTGCATTTGTGTGGAATAAACCTGTGTAATCTTAACTCTGTCTGTTTCCGGAGTAACCCTTTCAAGCGTTGTTATTACACCGTTCACTATATCTGCCTTTACATAGCTGTTTGCCAGGTACGGGGCTGTCTTACCCGCCGCCGATGTGTTGGAAACGGAGAAAACATTGCTGTTTTCGTAAAATTGTATGTGGCTTGTTGTATCATTAACCTTGGTTATACCCTTAATCATGCTGTAGATTTTACCGCTGTAATTCTGAGGAGTTTCAGCGGGTATTTCCACATCACTTGCGGACTTTATTCCCTTTGATAAATACAGAGCATCCATATGTCCGTTACTTATAACTGCTTTTCCCTCCAGATAGGTATCCAGCTGGCTTGGCTGAAGTAATTGGTATCTTCCGCCTGATTCATAAACAATAAATGTATCGGAGGATATTTTATATCCGTTTGACAGTGTTCTGTCATATTCATTGTAGTTATATGCAATGTAATGTGTGGAAGGAACAAAATTAATAATTTTTACGGATCCTCCGGACACGGGATCAAATTTAATAAAATCATTTTTCTTTAAGGTAGTCTGTTTCAACAAATCAGATTCAGATTCAACAATGTTTACAACACTTGAGTTGTCGGCAAGTGAATAAGTCCTCAGATTCCCATTCTGATCAAATATCCTTGCGGAAGCACTGCTGTTCTTACTGCTGGTTGCATTTATGACAAGTCCCAGTGTTGTGGGCTTTTTGCCGTAGCTCAGAACATTGATTTTTATAATATTGTTGTTCTTGTCAAGTATCAGTTTAACCTTATCATTTACAGAAATTTTTTCTGTCGATATGAAGCTGTCACCCGTTTTATAGCTTATGCCGTTTACGGTGTAAAATGTGCTGATTCCTTCTGCCTGAATATTCGTAACCGTTCCGTCAGTCTGCTTTCTCAATACTACCAGTTTTAGTGCATCCACTTTGCCGGAGCCCTTGGATTCATAGAAATAAACAACATCATTTTCCTGTATATCCTTCAATGTATGAGCATCACCGGATATATGCAGCTTATTGTGGTTTATTTCATAATTGCTTTTCGTCGGAAGGCTTTTACCTGCAAATGTCTTGCTGCCTTCCTTATACAAATCATCTCTGTCAACAACTATAACATCAGTTTCCTTGTAGGCAATTATACCTATAACATCACCGTTAAATGAATCATTTTCATAAACGATTTTTATACGGCTGTTTTCGAGGTCGTTAAAGTTTCCTCTTTCGCTGTTTATAACAATCGGAACGTTAGGAAGCTGCCAGGCTCTTACATTGCCGTAGTCATCCGTTACAAAAATTACCCTGTTTGAAAGCAGGCTCGTAACCCTGCCTGAAAATTCATTGTATTTAGGATTTGTCAGATAAACAACATTTCCCTTTGAATCATAATAAACATCCCATTTGTTAAACAAATAATCTGTTAAGTCAAAGCTTTCGGTTTTTAAATCTCCGATATTAATTTCCTTGTTTTCCTTTTTGCCCAGTTTTGTCAGAAGAGGCTTGTTTGTCTGCGTAATTTTATTTTCCTTTATATCGACTAAATTCATGCTCAATGCATTGTATATCATTACGGAAACATCTCTTCTTGAAGCAAATTCCTTATTAGTGTCAATGTTACGGAATAAATTCAGCTCCAATGCCTTCTGGTAATAATTCTGAGGCCAGTTTCCGCCCAAGGCTTCATCTGTATAACCCAACAATCTTATTACCATAGTGTAAGCTTCCTCAAACTTTATCAAGTTGTCCGGACCGTATAAATTAGGAGAAATACCCTTTACGATGTTCAGGACATTGGCAAGCTCAACGTAGCTTTCAGCCCAGTGTCCGGTCATATCCTCATAAACAGAGGTCATATTTTTGGAATATTCAAACCAGCCTGCAGCAACGGTCACTATTTTTGCCATTTCAGCTCTCGTAACATTTTTGTCCGGCTTAAAGCTGCCGTCAGGATACCCTTCCATAATTTTATAGCCTGATAACATACCGACTGCTTCCTGCAGTATGCTGTCCTTGGTTACATCGGGAAAGCTTTTTGCATAGGCTGTGTTCATCGCGGAAAGAATTATAATTAATATCATTATAAATAATGTTTTTTTCATTTCAGTCACCCAATCAAATAAAAAATACTATATAATTAGCATTTATTACATCTATTATATAATATATCCACATATATAGTATTACATTAAAATTACAATGAAAAAAATTTTCCCTGAGAGCTGTCTCTCAATCTTAACTCTTTGTCTATGTCTGAAAGCACTCTCAATTTATCCAATGTCCAGAGGGGCTCAATTAATTCCGACTTTTTTCCGTCTCCTGTGAGACGATGTATAACAGTTGACGGATTTAACAGCTCCAGGCTGTCACATACAATGTTGACATATTCCTCCCGGGACAGAATTTTAAATTTATTCCTGCCGTAATAATCAGCCAGATCCGTGTTTTTAAGGATGTGAAGCATATGAAGCTTAATTCCCCATATTTCTTTTTCAGAAATGTATTTTACCGTTTCTATATATTGTTCTCTGCTTTCAACAGGCAGACCTATAATCAAATGAACAACCGTACGGATATTTTTTGATTTTAACAGTCTGTATGCTGCTTCAAACTGCTCCAAAGCATAACCCCTGCGTATAAAAGCCGCTGCTTCATCATGAATTGACTGCAGACCCAATTCTATCCACAAAAAAGTTTTTGAGTTTAATTCCTCTAAGAGTTCCATAATTTGTTCGTTTATACAGTCGGGTCTTGTTGCTATTGCAATACCCTTTACATCCTTACAGCTGAGTGCCTCATAAAACTTTTCGCGGAGATTTTCAACTGAGTCATACGTATTTGTATAGCTTTGAAAATATGCTATGTATGTGCCGCTCTTCCATTTTCTCGACATAATCTGTTTTTGCTCTTTTATCTGATTTGTTATAGACACGGATTTATCTGAATTAAAATCTCCCGAGCCTCTTTCGCTGCAAAAAATACAGCCCCTGCTGCCAATTGTTCCATCTCTGTTAGGGCATGTAAAGCCTCCGTCAATGGACAGCTTTATGGCTTTTTGACCAAATATTTTTTTCAATTCATAATCTAATGTGTGATATCTTTTGTCATTCCACATATTTTCACCATATTTAAATTAAGTTATGCACAGTCTATCCTGCTTGTTAAAAATAGTTATACACAAATTTTATGCTTTTTTAACCACTTGTCAACAGATTTATCCACAAATGTGCAAAAATCGGGTACTATTCTTTAAGTTTAAAATCCATATAAGCATCTATCAATTGCTTGATTAAGCTTGCAACAGGAGTTGCTAAAAATAATCCCACAGCCCCGAACAATCCTCCGCCGATTATTATGGAAATAATAATTATAAGTGGTTTGATTTCAAGCTTGCTGCTTAAAATCTGCGGATCGATCACGAGATTGTCGATTTGCTGTATTATCAGCAGATATATGAGCATTAAAAATCCCTTTTGCGAGTTGTAAAGAACATTTATCAAAAGCACCGGTATGCCCCCTATCAGGGTGCCGAAGTAGGGAATTATGTTTGAAACTCCTATCATCATCCCGTCAATGACAGGGTAGGGATTACGGATTATGTATTTAGAGCCTGCGTAAACCAGGAATCCCGTAATGAGAGAAGCAATAATTTTCCCCGTTATATAGCTTGATATATTGTCATACAGGCTGTGAATAATTTTAAAAATTTCACGTGCCGTACTTTTTCCGAAAAATGTGTGACACAATTTGAACAGCCACATTTCAATCTTTTCCTTATCATACAATATGTATATTGAAATGATTACGGCTAAAAGTAAATTACCGATTGCTGCAAAAATGTTTATAACCTTTTCAACGGCAAAATTTAAAATGGATGTCATAGACGATGAAAACTTATAAGTCAGTTCTAACAGATAGCTTTTCAATATTGAATTTTTATCTCCGAAATCAGACAGGTAGCTTTCAGCCTTGTAAAATAAAACAGGGATATCCTTTATTAAATGCTTTATGCTTTTTGTTATATTTGGAGTAATTATTGTAACAATAACCGCAATGATTAATATAATGAACAAAAAAGTTAAAAATATAGCCAGATGCCTATTTTTGATTTTTAATCTTTTTTGAAGGTATACTAAAAACGGATTCAGCAGGGTTGCAATAATTATTCCCACAAAAATAGGAAGCAAGACATTATTTATAACTGTCAAACCATCCTCAAGGTAAATAAATCTGAAAATACATATGTATAATACAAATACAGGCAATAAAACAATCAGCTTTTTCAAATGACCACCCTCTTGATTAATAAATATTAAAAATTAACAAATATATGAATAAATAACTTTAAAATGTTAATAACTATAGTACAGATAATACTTTTTTTATCTTCTTCCAAATCATATAAACATCCCGCGTCTTATAAAGCCGCGGGATGTTTGTTTATGCGACGTAAGGAGCAAATAAATTGGTGAATGAGACTGTTTATATGCTATTAATTTAACTTTCATTGACGCTTGAAATGAACTGATATATAATTATTTAAATAATAACGTATATGCGGTAGAGGCAGAGGAAGGAGAAAAAATGAAAAAGGTTATGCTGGGAAACACAGGTATGGAAGTATCTGTTTTAGGATTTGGAGGGATTCCAATCCAAAGAGTAAGTCAGGAAGAAGCCATTGAAATAATATTGGAATGCAAAAACAATGGTATAAACTTTATAGATACGGCACAGGGATACACTATCAGTGAGCAATACATAGGAAATGCTTTAAAGGAAGCAGGACGAGAAAACTTTTACATAGCGACCAAATCTATGTGTCACACATATGATGCCATGAAGGCTGCCATAGAGAACAGCTTGAAATCAATGCAGTTAGACTACATAGACCTGTATCAGATACACAATGTAAGCAAGATGGAGCAGCTTGAACAGTCATTTTCTGAGGATGGTGCAATCAAAGCATTACTGGAAGCAAAGGAAAAGGGTACGATAAAGCACATAGGAATAACGGGACACATTAAAGAAATATTGTTAAAGGCAATAGAACATGATGAAATAGAGACAATCCAGTTTCCATACAATCCTGTTGAATCACAGGGAACAGAATTGTTTGAAAAGGCACTGGCCAAGGGTATGGGAACAATTGCCATGAAGCCTGTTGCAGGCGGTGCATTCAGTAAGCCGGGACTTTCGTTAAAATACATTGCCAACAGCAATTTAATTTCTGTTGCAATACCGGGAATGGATTCGGTGGAGCAGGTGAGAGAAAATGCATCTGTGTTTGAAAATCTTCAGCCTCTGACACAGGAAGAAACAGATGAAATAAACAGCGAGGTTCAGGCTTTGGGCAACAACTTCTGCAGAAGATGCGGCTATTGCAAGCCATGTCCCGAGGGTATAGATATACCCACTGTATTCATAGTGGAAGGATATGCCTTGAGATACAATTTGCCCGAATATGCTAAAATGAAGTACGATGCACTTCCCATCAAGGCAACGGCATGCGTGAGATGCAGAAAATGTGAAAGAAAATGTCCGTACAATCTGCCCATAGTGGATAAACTGAAACATGCGGTTGAAACATTTAAAAATTTATGATGATAAGGAATTGAAGCTGAGGAGATAAGTATGAGAGATTACGGTGTTTTTGATATTTTGGGACCGATAATGATTGGTCCGTCAAGTTCTCATACGGCAGGTGCCGCAAGACTGGCCAAGGTTGCAGGTATTATAGCCGGAGGAAAAATTGCAAGGGTAAATTTTTTGCTGCACGGCTCCTTTGCACAAACCTACAAGGGTCACGGAACAGACAAGGCGTTGGTGGCAGGGATATTAAATATGGATCCATGGGATGAGAACTTGAAGTCTTCATTTAAAATTGCAGAAGAAAAGGGTATAGAGATAATATTTACCGAAACGGATTTAGGAGAAGTACATCCCAACACGGTTAAATTCATTATAACAAAGACGGATGAAAGTGTAACCGAGGTAACGGGTTCATCCATAGGCGGAGGGAACATTACTGTAATTAACATAGACGGTCAGGCAGTGGAATTTACGGGAGAACGCCCAACTATACTCACAAGCCATAGAGATTTGCCCGGCGTAATATCCAAAATATCATCAATATTGTATGAAGAAAATATAAATATAGCAAATATGAGGGTTTTCAGAAGTCAAAAAGGAAAAATGCAGACTATGGCATTGGAAACTGACAGCTTGATTTCCGAAAGTCTGATGAAAAAAATTAAAGGTATAAAAGAAATAGAAAATGTGAAGTTTATAAATCCTCTTACAGAAGGAGACATATGATGTTTGTTTCAACCGGTACTGAATTAATAGATGCTTGCAGCAAAGAAAATATAACCATATGTGAATACACCATAAGAGAAGAAATGGAGAAATCCGAATTGAGCAGAGAAGCTGTCATTGAAAAAATGAGAAAAAATCTCAATGTGATGCTGAGCTCATCAAGATTGGCTCAGGAAAAGGAAGTCAAATCGGTGAGCGGTCTAATAGGCGGAGATGCGTACAAGCTAAGCAAATATGCCGAGACGGGCAATACACTTACAGGCAGTTTCATGGTGAGAGCAATGGCAAGCGCATTATCATCCTCTGAGGTAAATGCTGCTATGGGTAGAATAGTTGCATGTCCCACAGCCGGCTCATGTGGCATTTTGCCTGCAACTGTTATATCAGCGGCAGAGATGCTGGGTAAAAGCGAGGACGACATGATAAATGCATTGTTTACCGCCTCGGGAGTTGGAATAATAATAGCCAAAAATGCAACCTTGGCAGGTGCAGAGGGAGGGTGTCAGGCAGAATGCGGCTCTGCTGCCGCAATGGGCTCTGCTGCAGTTGTGGAAATGATGGGAGGAACACCGGCTCAGGCATTGCATGCCGCAGCAATGGTTTTGAAAAATATACTCGGGCTCGTATGTGACCCCGTTGCCGGTTTGGTAGAGGTTCCGTGTGCTAAGAGAAATTTTGCGGGAACAGTAAGCGCACTGACTACGGCAGATGTGGCTATGGCAGGTGTCGAAAGTAAAATACCGTTTGACGAAGTTGTATGGGCTATGAGCAGAGTAGGCAGACAGCTTCCGCCTGAGCTGAGAGAAACGGCACAGGGTGGTATTGCTGTAACACCTACAGGATTAAAGTTAAAAAAAGAAATATTTGGGAAATAGATATGGAGCTTCATTTCCTGTGAATGGCTTACCGTTATTTCAGAAAAAACACTTTCAAATATCTTATCTGTTATATTGACAAAACATCATAATAAATATAAAATTGAAATTGTTGGATTTGGGAAAATTAATTTTTTAGAGTTTTATAGTTTTTTCTACACTTTGCCTTGACTTCTACGTGGGGCTTGGTGTATTAAAATAAATATGGAGGCGTATCGAAGTGGTCATAACGAGCCTGACTCGAAATCAGGTTGTCCTCACGGGCACGTGAGTTCGAATCTCACCGCCTCCGTCAAGAGCCTGTTTGCGGTCAATGTCCGCAACAGGTCCTCCATTTTTTTAGGATTTCTACGCTCTCTTTTGAGGGCGTTTTTTCTGCTTTCGTAGAAAACGGATTTGCTTAACCCTTTGTTATATGAGGGTTTGCCGTATTCTGATAAAGCAGACTGTAGAAAATCAGTTTACCGCTGCAAGTCCAGTAGGTTCAGCCACTCGGTTTTTCTCAAACATCCCATCCATCACAAGCCCCGATTCAATCTGTGCGTGGAAGTCCAAGTGCGAGTAGATATCCGCTGTGGTGGAGAAGGTGCTGTGTCCCAGCCATATCTGAATCTGTTTCATGGATATGCCGTTTGCCAGCAGCAGCGAAGCGCAGGAATGTCTGAGGTCGTGAAACCGGATTTTTTTGAGGTCGGCTTTTTCAAGCACCCAGCTAAAGTGATCCGTTACATAATTGGGGCGCATGAGCTTTCCTGTTTGGTCGAGGAAGATATAATCGAGGTAATCTCGGCAGTAAGAGCGCTTGAACAGCTTTCGGTACATTTCCTGCTTTTCCTTTTCCGCAAGCAGCAGTTTTTCCACCGATGGCAGTAACGGAAGGGTGCGGAAGCTGGACTTGGTTTTCAGTACATCTTCCCCGACCGCTATGGATTTGCCATCTACCGTGTCCTCAATCACCTTGTGCTTGATGGAGATGGTCTTTTGCTCAAGATTAATCGCATCCCACTTTAATCCCAGGACTTCACTTCTGCGTAATCCATAGTAAGCCGCCAGCTTCACACAAATCTCCAAGGGGTCATTCGATACCGCATCAAACAGTGCCATCATTTCCTCTGCGGAATAAAATTGGGCTTGGTACATATTCTTCTTTTGCCTGTCTACCCGGTCAGCGGGGTTGCTGTCGATGATTTCTTTTTTCACCGCATTCTGCAATGCTCTGCGGAGAACTGCGTGGTAATGGATGACCGTATTTGGTGTATGACCCTCATCAAAAATTGATTGATGGAAATCTTGAATATGCTGCGGAGTAACCTCCGCCAAGGTGATGTCCAGTTCGGTAAAGTACCGGCTGATTCGGCCATCCAGCATGGTTTGATAGTCTTTAAATGTTGTTTTGGCTATCGTGGGCTTTGCCTGGATCAGCCATTTTTGAAGGTAGTCGGTAAACAGTACCTCTGCTTGAGGATTCCGTTTGCCCTCGATCAGCTCTCTGGCTCGTTCCTCGGCTTCTCGACGTTCCTTTTCTTCCTGCTCCTGTTCGTATTCCAACCGGATTTGGTCAAAGGCTTTTTTCGCTTTCCTGTCGCTGGTTCCCGCTACCGGCAATCCGGTGGGAATCCATTTGGTTTTTCTTTTACCGTCTACTTTGATATAAAGGACGGCATAATAAGTATTGTTTTTTTCTTGTAGGCAGCCTGTTATTATGGTTATCCTCCTTTGAAATAACAGCGTATTTGCCTACCATTGACAACATCACAATACCACAGAAGGCATGGGATAGCTACTGTTTTACGCGGAAGCAATCCAACGGATTTTTCTACGGTTTTGGGTCAATAATAAGCAAAAAGCCATATCAACCAATCTTGATATGACACATTTCTTCACTCAGCAAATATTCAATAACGCATGCCTTTGGAATTTTATAGGTCCGTCCAATGCGAACGCTATGTATCTCTTTTTCCGAAAGCAATTTATAAGCCAATTTCCGGCTGATGCCGCCAAGCATTTCCCGGAGCTGCTCCACCTCGACTACGTCGGGGTATTTTTCAAACATGGGTACTTTAGAATTCATCTGATCATCCTCCTTACATTAAAAAAACGCCGGATTGAGTCCGACGCTGATAGATAATGCTTCATTTACTCTTGCCATCTCGTGGTCGGAAAGATTTCCGACTTTTTCTTTGAGTCGTTTTCTGTCAAGGGTGCGAATTTGCTCTAACAGAACACATGATTCCTTTAGGCATCCGCAGGCCGTACTGATGAAAACATGGGTAGGTATATTATTTTTTTCTGTTTTGCCTGTTATGGCACACACTATTACCGTGGGACTGTATCGATTGCCGATATTATTTTGCAGAATAAGTACCGGACGGACACCGCCCTGCTCGGAGCCTATAGTCGGGCTTAGATCAGCGTAGAAAATATCTCCACGCCGTATGTTCATTTTGTAATCTTTCAAGATTTGCACCTCCTTGGTTTTGACTTCCTTTCTTTTTTCTTAATGGCACAAATATAGGGACCGCCCTGCTGTGATTGCTTTCACGGGCAGAGCGATCCCCATCGCTTCTGACATTAAGTCTTTTTTTGTAATAACGGTGCTTAATTCGACACTACTCCCCAAGCACTCTGTGCAAAGCAAAGCCCTGCACAGCAAAGGCGACGGCCTGAACTGCGGCTGGCTTCACCGCATCATGGGACTTTCACCCCCGCCAGGATCTCTGCCGGCTGCCCTCATTGCGTGATCCCCTGGTCAAAGGGGGCTGTGACTGGACAGAAGTATCAATATAGGCTGACGGAGTAATTGCGAGACAGGCTGCCACAGCCTGCTTTTCGAACGGATGGGTACCGCTTTGCACCTTATTTGGCCGTCTTTGATAGGAGCAGAAAGAAACAGGCGAATAGAAAAAATGAGTTCGCTTTTCTTGCTGCCTGCCTACAGGTGGTCTTGGCGCATCCTCCGGGGTCGCTTTTCCTTTTTGGGGTCCGTCAGCTAACGTATTCAGGTCGTCGGATATTCAATTTTCAAGGAACAGTGAGGGTGAATAGAAAAACCCCCTCACTACTAAGCCGATTTCGTGAGAGGGTCTACAAAAAATATTTTTATTTTTCTATCATTTTTTTCAGTTTCAGCCGAATCTGTCGCTCACGGTAACTAATAGTTTGTTGCTTTATACCGGTTTCCCGCCCCAATTCCGCCTGGGATTTTCCTTGAAAATACAGGGCAAAAATTAGAGCCTGTTCTTCCCTGGAAAGCTGTGCGAGGCACTGGTGGAGCTTTTGCGCTATGAGCTTGTCCACGACCACATCATCCACACGGGGAGAGGCAAGGTCCGGAATCCCATCCTCGCCTGTAGTTTCCACCGTATCCATGGCACTGTAATAAAAGACGCCGTTTGCCGTATCCCTTTCCTCCAGATAGGTTTCACGGCGTCTCATGCGGTGATAAGTAAAATAGACTTCTTCACTAACCGGCACAAGCTGATTCTGCACCTTGATTTGGTATATTTTTTCTTCTGCCATAAGGATTGCCCTCCATTTTCTGAAATTTTGATGGTGCGTCAAAACGTCAGAAACGGAGGTGCCCGTCCATAAGCAAAAATGTTATATGAGAGGTATGTAGTCACGATGCTCGCTCCTTTTTATGGGAACCTCACACCGTGCATCAAATGAAAAAGACGACAGGCGAGGTTCACCCGATTGGGTGTTCCTCCGCACTGCCGTCCTTGCGTTCTGGCGGATTTGCTATTTTTGTGTACCGTTCATTATGGCGGTTTTCGTATTTTCAACTACGATTTTACCGTTCTCACTTAGAATTAGTCGGGTCTCGTATCCTCTCCGCATGATGACGACTGTTCTTGTGGCTTCTTCTATCATTGCAACAAGGCTTCCGTTGCTGTTTCTAACTTCGATCATATGGTTCACTTCCTCTCTTGGCGTTTTTATAGTGGATTATAGTGGATTTAATTGTCCTTCGGTTATTTTTAGTATACTTTCATGCTTGTTCGTGCTATAATATAAAAAAATAACTGCCGTTCTCCTATTGCAAAATGCTTATGCTTTGCAAATGTATAACAAACCTGTCCTTCCCACTGCATCTTAAATGATAGAGAAAAAGCGGGAGCAAAGGCGGACAGACTGGGACTGTTTCGGACGGTTCAGGACAAAAAGATGAAGAAAGGAAGACGTAGATGGAGTTCAATGGCTTTGCGCAGCTGCTTTTCCCGTTTTGTGGTGATGGTCAAAAGAAATCAGACTTTGTTACCACACTGATAGATAACATTATGGAAGAACCATCAAATGAAACTGATAAAGTGAAAGCAGCAAACGGCGAATACAATCCTCTTGCTGCGCTACAGGCGGATGCCTTAAATCGCATCTACAACGGTAGCAGAAGAATCTCCTCGCAGAACGCTTCTGTTATATTGGGACGCCTTGATAAAGATAGATTCAATGATTACATTTCCGGTTTTACGACAGACGCATTGAAGTCGTTATGCCATGTGTTGAATGGAAACAACATATCCACGACTCATTTTGATGTTGGTAAGACTTGTGCTGAACTACTTGAAGAAGCATTAAGGCTGTGTGCAACTGACAATAAGAAGAAATCCACTCCTGATATAATTGCAAAATCCCGGTTCGACACAGAAGTCGGAACCATATCAAATGTAATCAAGCCTATTGTCAAGAAAACACATACACCAATAAATCTAAGCGGTTTTTTCAAATCACACATTCCGGCTAAAGAGTTCATAAACCGCGAAACACCAAGGAATGTATTTTATAACATCCTCGACAGTGAACCTCCGTTTAGTCAAAATGTCATTATGTATTACGGAATTGGAGGCATAGGCAAATCAAGTCTTATAAAGAATCTTAAAGAATACACAAGACAGAAAGAAGTCATGTTTGCATCTGTTGACTTTGACGACCCTGCTCTGCGCACTCCGTACAAGGCGTTAATTTCGCTTGAAAAAAAGATAGGCACAACGTTCCCGCACTTTGATATAGCGGTCACATTGTGCTTTATAAAGAGAAACCCTGAATTTTCTTTTCATGATAGCGGATTGCCAAATGAAATGTCACAAAAGGTATTAGAGCTACTTCAATCACCACAGAATGTCGCTCTTTATAATATGTCATCGGGTTTAACGACGCGGATTTATAATGAATATACCGAGTATTTCGGATTAGACAAAGCAATACAAGAGCAGCTTGCAGCACTGGAAGAACGCAGTGCTGCTGATATAGAGGATCAACTCCCAATATTCTTTGTGGTTGACCTCTTTCGATACATGGCGATTGAAGGTTTAGATAAGTGCGTATTGTTTTTTGATACTTACGAGCTTCTTTGGGAAGAAGGCCGTGGTGAAGAAAACAAACTCCGTAACGATGCATGGATACGCATGATGGCGGGTATGGATAGGCTTGATAACATCATTTTCGTTTTGTCAGGGAGAGAAAAATTACAATGGGAGCTCGACAGCAAGATGTGGCCCGACAAGATTCAGCTCATTCCTTTAGATGTGCTTGCGCCCGATTTTGCAAAGCATTACCTTTCGCTTTGCAAAATTGAAGATGAGATTATACAGGATAGCATTATCAAAGCATCAAATGGACACCCTTATTATCTTGACTTATGCGTTGATACTTATTATAAGTTGAAAAACTTGAACAAAGCTATAACACCGGATTTCTTTGAGGGAGGGTTTCAAGAAATACAAGAGCGTTTTTTTAGAAGTCTCGCAAAGAACGAAGTGGCAGCCCTTCGTGCCCTATCCGTCCCGCGCTTTTACGACTATGAGATATTTGAAATGCTGAATAGGCATTTTCATACGGGATATTCCATGACCAACTTCGACAATTTTAATGCGTTCTCATTCATCAAGCACGAATCCAGCAGCAAATATATCATTCATATGTTGATGCGCGACGAGATAAAGAAGCACATAAAGCATGATTTAAGAAACTCTATCGACAATTGTATGATTAACTACTATAAAGAAAAGTTGTCTCCAGAAAAAATCCCTGTGGACGATATCCGCTTTTACTTCTCCGAACTGCTGTATCATCTCGAAACATCTGAAAGTCAAGAACAGATGTTGGCTCGCATTGAAGCAGAATATATTGATACTATAAAGCGGCTTCAAATATCAGGCGAAACGAAGTATTTGCTTGATCAATTCTTAGAGCTGTTCAACTCTAAACGCAGTTTGCTTGGCGGTACAGAGTTTTTTGCGGCAATGACGGATATGATTCATCTGTCTGGAGAATACAAGGAAGCCGTGGAGCTGATCTCCGAATATTTGAGCGAATTTCAAATAGATGAAATCGCCAATGACGGCTATCGTCTAAAACTTTATATCCGCAGAATTCACCACCAGATGTTCTATGTCCCACTTCAAAAGCTTCATGATGATTTGGAAGTAATTATTGATCTTGTTGATCAAGAAAAACATGTAGAACAATATTGCGAAATGTTGTTTATGCTTGGAGCACATATTTACCTTCCAATGGGTGATTTTGAAAAAGCCGGTTATTATTTGCAACAAACAAATACGATAGCGAAGGATAACGGCTTATCTGGGTTACTTTGCAGAGTAATGAGGAAACAAGCTGAGATTTATTGTGCGAACGGACAATACGACTTAGCTGAGAATATCTGCAATGCAGCATTACATATTGCAACAGATAAAGCACTTTGGCGATATGCGTTTTATCTGGAGTGTATACTTGGCGAAATAAAGCGATTGACGGGAAAGGCAGATGAGGCTTTAGTTCTGTTTAATGAAGTTCTGCCGACAGCAATATCTCTTGGCATAAAAGGTTGGATAGGACACGTCCATCTTGCACTTGGCAACTGCCATACGGATTTAAGGTTATTTGATTCAGCAATAAAAAACTATGATGAAGCCCGTAACATTTATTTGGAAATCGAACAAAGATGGGGCGAACTCAACCTCGAAACGGCATATCAACGAGCTATGTTGATTTCGACAGGTTCAACTGATAACGAGGAACTGCAACGACTAAAGACAGAATCAGATGAATTGGGATATAACGTACTATCGGAGAAAATCCAACGTCTGATAGCAGGCGATAAAAGCATAATAAGATTTGAATACCTATAAATTGGAGGAAGAAAGTATGTTCAAGAAACTTATGGCTACGGCCATCAACGACGCACTCAAAGGCACGACAAGGCAATACCTTGCTGGGCATCTCAAGTTGCCGCAGGAGCTCGACCATATAGACGACACCAATATTGAAATTGGTATCACGGACTATAAGGAATATACGGTTGAGGCTCCGCATTGGCATAAGGTCGCTTACGAATACCAGTATATGATTAGTGGCGAAACAAAGTATCTTAATGTTGATACAGGAGAAGAAACCTATTATGCAGTGGGTGATTTTTATAGAATTAACCCGGAAACGAAATATGCTCAAAAGTCTATCGGGGGCACAACCATTTTGTTCATTAAAACGCCCCCTGGTAACGATAAAGTCGTTGTAGAAGCAAATAATGATGTACAAAAATGGCTCAAAAAATGGGATTAGCAGAAGGTATCAAAATCCGTTGTTCAGTGCATTCGGAGATGGGAGATGTGTAATGGATAATAACAATATTGAAAAGTGGTCATCACTCAAAGAGATAACCGAATATCTCGGCGCAAGCCGTGAGTCTATATTCAAATGGATTGAACATAAGGGTATGCCGGCACACAGGCTTGGTAAGTTGTGGAAGTTCAAGATCTCTGAGGTTGACGAATGGATTCGCTCCGGTGGAGCAGCAGCGAGTAACGAAGATAAAGACAATTAAGTTATTATGTGAGTAGAGTCATTACCGGACAAAACGATGAGGAGAATTATAATGGGGTCAATTAATGGTCGTATTCTAACAGCAAATAAATTACTCGGACTGCCTTCGCCTATATTGCTTTGTATCAATCGACCAGACTTTGATAAGGCAACCTCAGAAGATGAGAATCAAGATGAATAAGGAGGATGCGGCTATGGCAAAAGAACTGCAATATACTTCCTCGATAAAAGATATGCCATTGATGTTTTCCGAGATGAAACGAACAGCGTTACTTTTATGCGAGAATAAAGCCGCCGATGAGATTGTGCGGTTGTCAATGGAGAAAAATATATACCAGCTTGATAAGGAAAAACGTCGCCGTGATGTACCGCTTAGAATGATAAAACGGCTGCTAACCATTAACCAGCCACTCTTAAACGTTATTGCGTACGGACGTGATGATGAGGCGAGATTAGTTTCATTTCTTGCACTGATGAAAGCAGACCGTTTACTTTTTGAATATATGTACGAAGTCTATGCAGATAGATTTCAAGCGGGCTTTGATGAGATTACGGATAAAGATTTTTTAGATTTTATAGAGCGCAAGGCACAGAACAGCGCAGTTGTTGCAAAGTGGTCTGTGAGTAATCTCGCAAGCGTTCGTAGCAAAATTAAAAGTGCCCTTTGTGATGCAAAACTTGCTAAAAGAAACGGCAATGCTCTATTGATACAGCGCCCTATCATTGATGACACGCTTCGTGTATTGTTTGACGAAACGGATAAAGTATATATCAAGGCAATGCTCATGGAGGTATAGCACATGATGAATTTGAATAAGCGGCTTGACCTTATTGAGCCGAAAATACTTGAAAAGAGTTTTCGCACAGGTCGTGGAACTGCGAATGAGGTCAACTTCTGGATATTCGATTATGACCCCGAGGATGAGATGGCGGTGCGCGCCCATATTGAGTTCTTGGTGAACCGTATAAATGGCAAGAATGACGATGTTAGAATTGTGCATTTTGATTTATACACCCTTATGCTTGATGTTTTGCGGTCAAAGGATTACCTTGACAAGGTGAAGCAGATGGAACAATCAAAAGGCAGTGATGCCATTATTAACCCGATTAAACGGACGCTCCGACTGACCGAAGACGGCGACTTAATCATTGGGAAAATCGTAGAGAAACTTAAGCCTGAGCAAGATATTATCTTTCTGACGGGCATCGGGAAAGCGTGGCCTATCGTCCGCTCTCATACGATACTTAACAATCTGCACAGCAAGGTAGATAAGAATCCGCTCGTTATGTTCTTCCCAGGTAACTATACAAACGAGCTGCGCCTATTCGGGGAGATTACGGACGATAATTATTATAGAGCGTTCAAGCTCATTGAGAGATAAGGGGTGGAGATATGAAGATTAACGAGATGTTTCATAAACGAATTAGCAGACCAATTCAAGGTGTAGTGAAAATTGGTCAGGATTCCCCCGAAATGATAAGGGATGAGCTGGACGAGTACGTCGTTACCAAAGAACTAAACCGTCACTTTGATAAGTTTTTCGATGGATACCGCAAGGGGACGCAACACCGTACCGACAAGATTGGTGTGTGGATTTCCGGCTTTTTTGGGAGTGGTAAATCACACTTCTTAAAAATACTTTCTTACCTGCTCGGAAGTGATACATATGACGGTCAAAAGGCGATTACTTTCTTTGAGGGTAAAATTGTCGACAGCCGTATTATGGCTGATATGCAGGTTGCCGCAAATACAAGCACGGATATTATTCTTTTTAACATTGATGCTGAAGCGGATTCCGACTCCAAGACCAACAAAGACCCTATTGTTAAGGTTTTTATGAAGGTCTTTAACAAGATGCAGGGCTTCTGCGGCTCTATGCCGTGGATCGCTGATTTAGAGCGGCAGATGGTCAAGGACGGAAAGTATGACGCTTTCCGTGCCCGCTTTAAAGAGATTTCCGGCAATGAGTGGGAAGATGGACGCGAAGATTTCTACTTCGAGCAGGACAACATAGTGCAGGCTTTGGCCGACACTACGAGGATGAGTACCGATGCTGCGCTCTCGTGGTACAACAAAGCGGAAGAAAACTATGCACTTGATATCAATTCCTTTGCCCGCCGGGTACGAGAATACATCGAAGCCAAACAAAGTCAAACTGGGAAGAAGCAGTTTGTTGTATTCCTGTGTGATGAAGTCGGTCAGTACATCGGCAGTTCCGGTGCTCTCATGCTCAATCTCCAAAACATTGTTGAAGGGCTTGGGAACGAGTGCGGTGGACAAGCTTGGGTTATATGCACCGGGCAAGAGGATATAGATTCCATAACCAATGTGAATCGCGATGCCTTCTCGAAGATTATTGGGCGATTTGACACAAGGCTCTCTCTGTCCTCGGCAAACGTGGACGAGGTTATCAAGAAAAGACTGCTGGCCAAAACGGATACGGCGGCTGAAAAGCTGCGCCTTGTTTACGCAGATAAGTCCGCTATCCTTAAAAACCTGATTACATTTTCGCAGGATACTGCAGAAAAGCGGCTATACGATTCCGCAGACGAATTTGCTGATGTATATCCTTTTATCCCCTATCAGTTCAATCTACTGCAAGCCGTATTCAATGGTATCCGTACCCATGGGGCATCAGGCAAACACCTGTCTGAGGGTGAGCGTTCACTTCTTAATGCGTTCCAAGAGGCGGCCATGCAATACGCAAACTTCGAAGATGGCGTTCTGATACCATTCGATGCTTTTTATCGGACGGTTGAAACATTCCTCGATCACAATATTCGCAAGGTAATTTTAGATGCGGAGGAAAGTGCAGAGCGTGGCGGTGCGTTGCAGGCGTATGATGTTGAAGTTCTTAAGGTTCTGTTCATGGTGAAGTACATCCCCAATGTTCTTCCTTCAAATCTTGAAAACATCACCACTATTATGCTCCAAAATGTTGACCAGGATAAGATTGAAGCGAAGAAAAAAGTGGATGCTTCTCTGCGCCGCTTGGAAGATCAAAAATTGATTAGCAAGAACGGTGATGTTTTTATCTTCCTTACCAACGAGGAACAAGACATCAACCGTGAAATTCGGGAAATTCGCATAGACCAGTCGGAAATCATAGATAAAGTGGGCGGCGAGATATTCTCCGTCCTATTTGGCTTGAACAAAAAGTTTCGCTACAACGAGCGATATGACTTTGGTTTTAACACCATAATTGACGATCGCCCCATCGGAGCACAAAAAGAGGAAATCGGGCTAAAAGTAATCACTCCGATATATGCTCATGGCGGCGTTGAAGATATGGAAATGAAAGGCATCTCCATTCGTGAGCGTAATGTCGTTGTGGCCATGCCTCCCGATACGGGTTTCTTGGAGGAAATGGAACAGTCCCTTCAAATCGAAACCTTTATCCGCAGAAATTCTGGCAGAACGTCAACGAGCGAAGCAGAGATTATTAAGGTAACTAAAACGCAAGAGGGCCGGCAGAGAGCAGATCGCTGCCGTGACCTGATTGTGGAGTCGCTCAAAACGGCGGCAATCTATGTGAATGGTATTCGTCTTGACATAAAAGAAAAGCAGCCAGAACAGCGCATTAACGATGCTTTCCGAACCTTGATTGAGGGCATCTACACAAAGCAGAACTACATTGTCAGCCCATACCTCACAGCAGATAGCCTACGTGAAATCCTCACGGTAAAGGATAATAAGCTCACCCTTGACGGCATGCAGCAAACCCCGCCAAATCACCTTGCGCTGACCGAGATACTTGAAGTTATCGAGCGCAGCCATTTCAAGAATCTGGCTGTTACCATGCGGAGTATTACGGAGCAGTTTAGTAAGATTCCATATGGATGGAAAGACATGGACATTGCGGGAATCGTGTTGACTCTGTTCAAAAATCAGAAGATCCGCTTTGAGATGAACGGTGAGAATATCTCTACAAGCGATTTGGGTGTTATTAACTACATCACCAAGCGTGAATACCTCGACCGCCTTGTGGTGAAGTGGAGAGATATTGTCAATCCCTCACTTCTGGCGAATGCAAAGAATCTCGCAAAAGAAGTGTTTGGAAGAAGCGATGTACCGAGTGATGAAGATGGCTTGATGCTTCGCATTAAGGACTTTGCTTCCGCTGAACTCTCCGGAAATAATGACAGCATAAAGGATTTGCTTCACGAGTACAGCAATACCCGTTATCCGGGCAAAACGGTATTAGAGAATGGCAAAAAACTTTTAGAGGAAATTGACCGCATCAAAGATATTAAAGCGTTCTACGAGTATTTGCAGCACGAGAAGGACACATTGCTTGACTACGAAGAAGATGTTCAGGATGTTAAAAAGTTCTTCAAGAACCAACGCCCTATCTTCGACAATGCCTTAAAGATGCTTGCTATTTACGAGGGTAACCGTTCCTATGTGCTTGACCCGGAGACAATCACGCTGGTCGAGAAAATTGAAAAAATCACGCGCTTACAGTCCCCTTACTCCGAAATCCATAAGCTACCTGAACTCATAGAGCAATTCACAAATCGCTTCGCTCAGTTGCTAGAAGATGAATGCGAGCCTATTCGCGCAAGCATAAACACGGATTGGGAAATCACCGGCACTGAATTAAACCAACGCTCTTTCAAGGATAAGTATGCCGAGAAAGTGCGTAAAGACTTTGGTTCGCTGATTGACAGGCTTGCCCATGCCAACAACATTTACGAAGCGATTGCTATGCAAACCGAAAGTGACCGCATGAAGCAGCGGTTTATCCAGATGTTTATCGATGAGGAGGCTCGCCTTGCCGCCGCTTCGGCCAAGGCCGGCGATGATGTGCCACCCCCTCCCATTCATAAGACAAAAACAGTGAGTGCAAAAGTGTTGTTTGGCGGTACGAATCAAATTACAAGCAGGCAGGATATTGACCGTCTGCTTGACGAGCTGCGAAAGAAGCTTGAAGCGCAGCTTGAGGATGACACTACAATACAGATAATTTAAGACGGGAGGGATTTCGCAGTGGATAAAACAGCGATAAGAAATTATGCCGTTGAAGCTCGCCGCAAACTGATTGAAGCGGTGAAGCTGAAGGCGCAACAACTATATATATTTGAGGACAGCGCAAAAACCCTGCGCCCCGGTGCGGAGATTGAACGCCTGCAGGCAGACGGCATCTTCCTGTCCTCTGATCAGTTAAATGCCCGCAGACGGCTGTATGATGAGCTGTTGCATGAAGATATGCCGTATAAGCCTGCAATCTTCAACCGGGTTATGGAAAACGTGGCTTGCACATGGTTCAACCGCTTGATTGCGCTGCGGATTATGGAGGTCAACGAGTGGCTGCCCTCCAACACCCGCATTTTGTCGAGCCAAGAGATTGGGCGTGTGGAGCCCGATGCCTTGCGTGAGGTTGAGCACCTTGATTATGTGAATCAAGCAAAAGTCACCGAACTAAGAGCGGACACGGGTATAAACGCTTCTGAGAAGCTATACAAATACATCCTTATCTCTCAGTGCAACGCCTTGCATAAAATACTGCCGGGTATGTTTGAGAAAGAGAACGACTACACGGAACTTCTTTTGCCCGATGCTCTGCTCGCTAAAGGCGGTATTGTCCATGACCTTGTGAACATGATCCATGAGGACAATTTTCATATTGAAAAGCAGGGGCAGATTGAAATTATAGGCTGGCTGTACCAGTTTTATATCTCCGAGAAGAAAGATGAAGTTAACGCTCAAAAGAAAAATGTGACAATAAACAAAGATGCCATTCCCGCCATTACACAGCTTTTCACACCACAGTGGATTGTAAAGTATATGGTGGAGAACAGCTTGGGACGGTTGTGGCTTGAGCAACTGGAAACGCAAAAGACATTTGACTGGAATTATATTGATTTTGGGAATTTTTCTTTTGGTGAAGGCGAAGAAAGGCCTATTGGGAAAGAACAGCAGGCGCTGAAAGATAAGTGGAAATATTATGTTGAGGAAGCCGAACAGGACGAGAAGGTAAAAGAACATCTCTATGATTTGCGGATGCGTAATAAAAACTACGATCCCAAGAAAATCAAACTGATTGACCCCTGCATGGGTAGTGGTCACATTTTGGTGTACGCTTTCGAGGTGCTGTATCAGATTTATTTGAGTCAGGGCTACGCTGAGCGTGAGATCCCCAATCTGATTTTGCAAAATAATCTCTATGGTTTGGACATAGACGACCGTGCCGGTCAGCTTGCCTATTTTGCTCTGATGATAAAGGCACGGAGTTACAATCGCCGTTTCTTCCGACAGGATACCATTCCGCAGCCGATGGTTTATAGTTTCCCCGAACGAAAATGGTTTATCGTAGGCATTGAAAAATGGCTTGGCGTTAGCATGACCGAAAGCGACAGAAAAGCCGCATATCAGGATTTGCTATACCTCGCAGAAACGTTAGGCGACGATAAAGGCAAAATCTTTGGCTCTGCCATCAAAATTGAGCGTGAGATTGATTTCGCACGGCTCAGGAGCTATGTCCACAACTTTGCAACTGGGCAAATCGCGATGGATGACACTGATTTTATTTCGCAGGCGACATATTTTGACCATTTAATTGACATTGCCGAAGTGCTTGCGCAGAAATACGATGTAGTTGTGACGAATCCGCCGTATATGGCTCCCGCACCGGCGCAAGCGGATTGGGTGAAGAAAAACTATCCCGATACGAAAAGTGACCTGTGCGTTGTCTTTATTGAGCGAAACTTTGACTTTCTCAAACAAAACGGTTATTTGTCCATGATTACAATGCACTCATGGATGTTTTTATCGAGCTATGAAAAGTTCCGCGAAAAGCTGATTGCGTCAAAAGATATTGTCAATATGGCACATTTGGGAGCGCGCGCATTTGATGAAATTGGCGGCGAAGTTGTACAGACGACCGCCTTTGTGATGCGCCGGTCTCACATGAGCGGTTACCTTGGTACATATGCTCGCCTGGTGGATTATCCCGGACAGGATGCGAAAGAAGAGGCATTTTTAACAGGTACCAATCGATATGTTGCCAATAGCAGTAACTTTGAAAAAATAGCTGGTGTGCCAGTCGCGTATTGGGCATCTATATTGTTATTTAACGCATTTGATAACAGTATTACTTTTGAAGGCGATACAAAAAAAGGTGTTTTAACAGGTAATGATGAAAAATTTGTTCGTTTCTGGTTTGAGGTAAACAATAATAAAATAGGCTTTAAATGCTATTCCTACAATGATATGCACAAATCAAACAAGAAGTGGTTCCCTAAAACGGGAGGAGGCTTTAGAAGAAAATGGTATGGAAATCTTGAAGATATTGTAAATCTTGAAAATGATGGCGAGCAAATAAAGGCCACAGTCACCAATTATCGTTTACGTGACAAGGCTTACTATATGAGGGAAGCAATAACTTGGACGGAGGTTGCAGCAGGTGTTTTTACTTGCCGATACGTACCGTCAGGCGTTATTTTCGGGAATGGTGGACCCGTGAGCTTCTTCCACAAAAATTTGAAATATTCACTTGGGCTTTTAAATTCAAGTATCACAATGACCATTTTAAGGTTATTAGCTCCAACAATGAATTTTGGCCCTGAACAGATTAGTAGGATACCGTTGATAAAGCAACGAGTAAGTGAAGTTGAGGACTTCGTTTCTGATAACATAAACATTTCCCGCGCTGATTGGGATAGCTTTGAAACCTCATGGGATTTTAAGACGCATCCTCTCATCCAATTTAGACAGAGCAATGCTCTGTGGGGCGATCCAACGTCTGAGGATTTCAGAAACAATGGGTCAATACAGTTAAGTTATAAGGCCTGGGAAACGTTTACGGAAATGCAGTTCTCTCAGCTTAAAGCTAATGAAGAAGAGCTCAACCGCATCTTCATTGACATATACGGCTTGCAGGACGAACTTACGCCAGAGGTCGAGGATAAGGATGTTACCATCCGTAAGGCCGACCTTGGGCGAGATATTCGTAGCTTTATCAGTTATGCCGTGGGTTGTATGTTTGGGCGGTATAGTCTGGACGAACAGGGTCTTGTGTTTGCCGGCGGCACATTTGATAAGCAGCTCTATAAAACCTATCTACCGGAGGAAGATAACATCCTCCCCATCGGCAGCGCCGACTACTTTGAGGATGATATTGTTGTCTGCTTTGTTGAGTTTGTTCGTACGGTGTATGGAAATGACACGCTGAGCGAGAACTTGAACTTCATCGCTGACGCCCTCTACCCCACCGGGAACGGCTCAGCACAGGAGAAAATACGCCGCTATTTCTTAAACGACTTTTACAAAGATCATTTAAAAATATATCAGAAAAGGCCTATCTATTGGCTGCTTGACAGCGGCAAAAAGGATGGGTTTAAGGCTTTGTTCTATCTCCACCGCTATGACAAGTACACTATTGCGCGTGTGCGTACAGACTATCTGCACCCACTTCAACGGAAATATGAAGCAGAAATCAAGCGGTATGAAGTGCTGGCAACCACCACCGACAACGCCCGCGACAAAGCCGCCTACCGCAAGGAGATTGACGCCCTGCAGTCCAAGATTGACGAGTGCCGCACCTATGATCAGGTGATGTCTCATATTGCCCATCAGCAGATTGAGCTTGACCTTGATGACGGTGTAAAGGTCAACTATGAGAGGTTCCAAGGTGTGGAAGTGCCGAAGGACAACGGCAAGACGGAGAAGATGGACTTGCTTGGGAAGATATAGGAGGGGCGGCTTGTGCAACAGTACATTGAGTTTATAAAAACTTCTTTTCAGCAAGACTTTGTGCAGGAAAGCACCCTTGTTGTTATGAGCGTTGTTTTCGGTGGTTTAATTACAGTTATCATCAATAATGGTGCGATGAAAAAGCAGAGCCGATTCGATATGCAAAGAAAAATCATTGAAGAACTGCTCCAGCAGGCTGAAAATTTCCGAAAGGAACTTGAGAAGCTTGAAATAGGCATATCGTTCAAAATGCTTGATAATGCTGATTACATTATAGCTGCAAATGAAATCGGACGATTGTGTCTATCACTCAATGAATCTTTGCGCACAAAACAGAAATTTGTTTTACGATATGTAAAAGCCGTTACTATCGAGGAATCGGCAAGGATGGTTTTGCAGATACATAAGGCGTTGTATGAATTTGGCGATGGTGGGCTTGTAGACATAAAAATTAAGCAAACACCTGATACCGAAATGATTGATGCCTTGCGAAAGTTATTGGTTGATGCAAAAGAACTTTCAAATGCTCTGACTGAATCTCTTGAAAAATTATCGTCGCCGGGTATTATCGCAAAGTTATTAAGGCTGATTCGTCCTGTTCGCCTATTCATTGGCGAATGTTATGCAATTTGGCGGGTTGGCCGAAAAGAGAAAAAAGAAGCAAGAAAAAATGCACGGAGGGGAGGATAATATGAATCTTACCGAAGTTAAAAAATCATTAGAGCGACAGTTTGCTCGTGAGCTCATGCAGGGCAGTAAACGTAACATCGTATTTTGGTACGATGAGGAGGGTGTTTTCGCCGATTCCATTGATACGCTGTCGCTCGATAATGTGAAGATTATTAAGCTTTACGATAACAATATGTTTGCCGTGAAGCTGCATATTGAGGAAACCGACCGAGAGAGCAATCTGTTGGTCTATTCCCCTTTGCCACGCCCTGCTAATAGGGAGAATTGGCTGACGGATACCATTAAATACAGCCAGACGTTCTCTACGGATGAAACCTCGCTCATACTGCTTAACTACAAGATTGACAATGCCCTCCGAAGTGTGGTTGCCAAGTACAAGCTGTTCTTCCGTAGCAACGAGCGGAGTAAGAGGTTTGAGAGCTACAGCCTTGCACCCTCTTCGGAGCCAAAAATTGATCTCGGCGTATTGTCTGCACTCTGTAAACTGCCTGCTCCAAACCTTGATCATGTGGTACGCACCTTGCTCACCGAAATGGCAAACGGTGAAAGTACGATTTATGACAGTATTGTCAAGTTTGGCAACCTTGACGCATTTTGGACATTGATCAATAAGTTCTATGGATATAAATTCACAGAGCAGAGCCTCGAAAGATTGGCCATCCTGCTGCTGTGCAGTCATTTCTCCCACAGCATCAACGGGAATATGCCGAAAGAATGGGATGTTTACGTTTCGGACAACCCTAACTGCTACGTTTTTGTAGACAATTTTATGAAAAACAGTGAGTTTGTCGAGGATTATAATAACCTCTCCAATTTTGTTGCGAATAAGCTGGGATTGTCAGAGCGTACAGCAAAATGGACGATTGACCAAATTGCTGACTGTGACACCTTCGAGGAATTTGACGCCAGCATTATCAATCGTATCACTGCGAACATCACGCAAAATGCGGGGGAATATGGGCATTACCGCAAAATAATCAACAGCAGAAAAAATCGCCGCTATTATCCTCAGTTTGAAAAAGAGTACGATGTGCTGCTCTATGCCTGTGAATATCTTGAATTGGCACTGACTTACAAGGACTTGAATGGTACGAATACGCTGTCGCTCTTTGATAACTATGTAAAAAGCTATTATAAATTGGACACCAGCTACCGCCACTTCCTCTTTTCTTATGACAGGCTCGATGATAATAGTGACTACAACCCTCTTTTTGACATGATTGAGAACAGCTACACAAACTGGTATCTGAACGATCTGTCCATGAAATGGTGTGCGCTCTGGGATGACGAAAGTACCTGGCAGCTACCTGGAATTACCTCACAGCAAGGATTCTATGACAAGTATGCTCGCCGCTTTGTAAACGACAACGAGCGGTTAGTTGTTATCATCTCCGATGCCCTGCGTTATGAATCTGCTGTTGAACTAAACAGCATTCTTAACCGTGAACAAAAAGGTGCAAGTGAGCTTGATGTGATGCTGGGGGTTATTCCCTCCTATACAGCACTGGGAATGGCTTCACTGCTGCCCCATAAGCAGCTTGAGATTACTGATAAAGCCGACTTCGTGATACAGGGAATATCAACGGAAGGAACGGAAAACCGAACCAAAATCCTCCGCTTAGCAAAACAAGAGGCCATTGCTATTCAATATGATGATGTAATGGCTCTTAAAAAACCGCAGCTCAGTGAGGCTCTATCGGGCATGAAACTGATTTACATTTATCACAACACCATTGATGCTCGCGGAGATAATGCGCCAACTGAAAACGAAGTTTTTGAGGCGACTGATAAAGCTTTCAAGGAATTGTCGGGGCTTGTGCGCAAGCTCCGCAACGATATCAGTGCAATCAATATTGTCATAACCGCCGATCATGGGTATATCTATCGCCAGACTCCACTCGCCGAGCGGGATAAGACCCCAAAAGAAAATATGGTGGGCATCAAGTCAAAGCGCCGCTTTATCTTGGCACAGGAAAACATAGAGAAGCAAGGCACTCAAAACTTCTCGATGGACTATCTTACAAAAAACAGCAATGGAATGTATGCCATACTGCCGCGTGCCACTAACTGCTTTAAGGTGCAGGGCGCAGGAAGCCGCTATGTTCACGGTGGCGCCGCTTTACAGGAGGTTGTTATTCCGGTTATCCGCTTTAAGAGCGATAAAAACCTTAGCCGCTCCATGAGTGCAAAAAAAGTGTCTTTGCGCTTGACCGACCTCTCACGAAAAATTACGAGTGTGATTACACATCTTACTTTCTTCCAGAACGAGCCGGTTGATGAAAAGCATTTACCGCTCCGTATTACAGCATACTTCGCCGACCAAGCCGGGAATCGTATTTCAAATGAAAATATCATCATTGCAGAAAGCACCAGCGGTAAGCCGGAGGAGCGGACATATAAAGAAAAGTTTACGCTTAAAGACATGGCTTATGACAAGGGGGCCTCTTACTACCTCATACTCAAAGATGAGGATGAGCTTGTGAACTCCGAGCTGGAGCGGATTCCGTTTGTTATTGATCTTATCTTTGGCGGCAGTATACATTTTTGAAAGGTAGGTATTTAATTGTGGCTGAAAACTTAAATAGCTTGCTAAAAGAAGCCTTTTCAGGCAAAATTGTCCGAAAAGATTTAACTAAAAAAATTAAAGAAGGCGCAAACGTGCCTATCTATGTGCTTGAGTACCTGCTTGGAATGTATTGTGTTACCGATGATGAGGAAAGCATTGAGGCGGGTGTGAGCCGTGTTAAGAACATTTTGGCAGATAATTTCGTCCGCCCCGATGAGGCTGAAAAGATTAAATCCAAAATCCGAGAAATGGGCAGCTACACGGTTATTGACAAGGTGGAGGCCAAGCTTGACCCAGACAGCGATACATATCGCGCTGTATTTTCCAACTTAAACTTAAGGAATGTTATTGTTTCCGATTCCTATATCAAGCAGTTTGAAAAGCTGTTGTCGGGTGGCATTTGGTGCATTATCCGAATGAACTATAACAGGCTTGAAGACAGATACGATGAGTTTGACAATGATGCTCCAAAAGGCAGCAAGAAAAATCGTGTCAGCCCATTTGAAATAGAGGAACTGACCCCCATTCAGCTGCCTCACATGGATATGCAGGAGTTCTTTGAGGGCAGGCGGCAATTTACCAAAGATGAGTGGATGGATGTGCTGCTCCGAAGCGTTGGCATGGAACCTACACAATTTGAAACCCGTGCGAAGTGGCATCTCCTTGAGCGTATTGTGCCACTCGTTGAGAACAACTATAACTTATGTGAGCTTGGTCCGCGCGGTACAGGAAAATCCCATATCTACAAGGAGATTTCTCCGAACTCAATTCTTATTTCGGGTGGGCAAACCACTGTTGCTAACCTATTTTACAACATGGGAAATAAAACCATCGGGCTTGTTGGTATGTGGGATTGTGTGGCTTTTGATGAGGTTGCCGGAATTACATTCAAGGATAAAGACGGCATACAAATTATGAAGGACTTCATGGCGTCAGGCTCGTTCGCTCGTGGCAAGGAGGAAAAGAACGCGAACGCTTCTATGGTGTTCGTCGGAAACATAAACCAAAGCGTTGATGTTCTGATGAAAACAACGCACCTATTCGAACCCTTTCCAGCGGCAATGGCTTATGACAGTGCCTTCTTCGACCGCATGCACTGCTATCTTCCTGGTTGGGAAATACCGAAAATGCGTCCTGAGTATTTTACGAATGAATACGGATTTATCACTGATTATCTCGCCGAGTTCCTGCGGGAAATGAGAAAGCGCTCTTTCGGCGATGCGATCGAGCAATTCTTTCGTTTCGGTAAAGACTTAAATCAACGTGATGTTATCGCTGTTCGTAAAAGTGTATCGGGGTTGTTGAAACTCCTGTATCCTCATGGAGAGTTTGGCCGTGACGATGTTGCCGAGGTATTGCAGTATGCACTTGAGGGACGCCGTCGCGTCAAAGAGCAGCTCAAAAAAATCGGCGGTATGGAGTTTTACGATGTCCACTTTTCATATTTGGACAATGATAGTTTTGACGAGCACTTTGTATCCGTGCCGGAGCAAGGTTCGGGCAAGTTGATTCCAGAAGGACAAGGAAAGCCTGGTCATGTATATACCGTTGCCCGCGGCGATACAGGGATGCTTGGCGTTTACAAACTTGAAACTGAGCTTGTCGGTGGTAATGGTAAATTTGAAGTGACTGGCATTGGTTATGACCGTGAAGCAAAAGAAAATCTCAAAACAGCGCAAAATTACTTCAAGGCTAATAAGAAGATGATTAGCGGTTCAATCAATATTGACGATAGCAACTTTCTCATGCACGTCGCCGATTGTCAGGGGATCGGCACGACGTCAGAATTGGCGTTATGCGCTTTTGTGGCTCTCTGCAGTGCATCCCTTCGAAAACCTATTCAATCACAGATGTGCGTATTAGGAAATATGAGCATAGGCGGCACCATCAGCAAGGTCGAGGAACTTGCAAGCACTATGCAGGTCTGCCTTGATGCAGGAGCAAAAAAGTTGCTTTTGCCCATGTCCTCCGCCGTCGACATAGGAACTGTACCGTCAGAATTGTTTGCAAAGTTCCAAACCTCGTTCTATACAAGCCCCGAGGATGCTGTTTTCAAAGCTCTTGGGTTGGAATAGTGGAATGATTACATTGGGATGAATTATCCGTAGGAAACGAGAGTAAATGCGCCCAAAAAACTTCACGCCGATGTTGCTGGAACTGCAAGCGGACAACTCCTATACAGGAATGGGATACAACGCTAAATAAGTGAAAAACTTGAGGTTAAAAGATGAGCCTGAAAATGGAATTTAGCCAAATAATACTGGAAACAACCAAGCTGTTGGGCAAGCCCGTTGATAAAACGAAGTATGAAATAATTGATAGAGGTTTACCGCATCAGCCCGGTGCGTTACCGCACAATAAGATGGGCGTTTATACCTTTTGGTATAACGACGTTGCCTTAAAAATCGGGAAAGCTGGTTCCAAGAGCAATGCAAGATTTTTAAGCCAACATTATGCTCCCAATTCTGCAAAAAGCACGTTGGCGGCTTCCATATTAGAGGATAAAGAAATGCAAAACCTTAATATTACACAATTCAATGTAGGTGACTGGATAAAACAAAATTGTAGAAGAATTGACATATTGCTGGATGCGGATTTGGGGATTTTTACATTAGAACTTATTGAAGCGGCACTCCATTATAAATACGAGCCGAAGTATGAAGGGTTTTTAGCACAGCGGTACAAGTGAGGAATACTATATGCCATTTACCATTATTTGAAACGATATAACCAAAATGCAGAGCGACGCCATCGTCAACGCCGCTAACACGGAGCTTCAAATGGGCGGCGGGGTTTGTGGTGCAATTTTCAAGGCCGCTGGGGTAAAAGAGCTGCAAGCTGCTTGCAATGAGCTCTCGCCAATTCAGACTGGCGAAGCCGTAATTACGCCCGGATTTGCTCTCTCAGCCAAGCATATTGTCCATACAGCTGGCCCGGTCTACCGAGATGGTAAGCATGGCGAAGCGGATCTGCTCCGAGCTTGCTACATAAACTCGCTGACCATGGCAGCGGAGAATGATTGTGAATCCATTGCTTTCCCGCTGATTTCCAGCGGCATATTCGGCTACCCGAAAACGAATGCCTTGCAAGTGGCAACGCAGGCCATACAAGACTATCTTGCCGAACATGACATGGATGTATATCTTGCCGTGTTTGATAAAGACGCATTTACGATCAGTGAACAATTGCTGGGCGGTGTGGAAAGCTACATCGATGAGCATTATGTCAATGAACATATAGATCGCCGTCGCGGAATTAGTCTACTGGATGTAGAGCGTTCCGCAATTTTTGCAGAAGAAGCCATGTCTATGCCCATTGCTGCTGCAGCGAAGGGATTGGATGAGGTGATCGAAAATCTCGATGAACCATTTTCGCAAACGCTCCTGCGGTTGATTGATGCCAAGGGCAAAACCGATGTCGAGGTATACAAGCGCGTCAATATTGACCGCCGCCTGTTCTCAAAAATCAGGAGCGGTAAGGCATATATGCCGAGTAAACGAACCGTAATTGCACTTGTAATCGCCTTGGAGCTGGCGCTTAGTGAAACAGAAGATTTTCTGAATCGGGCGGGATATGCACTTTCCCACAGCCAAAAGTTCGATGTGATCGTTGAATATTTCATTGTGGGCGGCAGATACGATATCTTTGAAATCAACGAAGTGCTGTTCCATTATGATCAGCCGGTGCGTGGAGGATAAAATCATGGGCTATATTCTGATAACGATATCAACCATAATAGCCGTTGCGAGATTGACAAGGTACTGTTCCATTACGAATAATCATGACTGGGAGGATAGATATGTTTTTAATTGACACACAAAATAAAAAGGCGGTTTCCCTTGAAAAGAAATCATTCTCGGAGCTCAAATTGTCCGAGCGTTATGATTTGCAGGAATGGATTGCGGATAATCCATTGATCCTTGGAGAGAATCTCTTGATCATCCAAAAAGAGTTTGACGGCTTCTCCGACACGAATGAACGTCTTGATCTCCTCGCCCTTGATGAAAGCGGCAAGCTTGTCATCATTGAAAATAAGCTTGACGATTCAGGCAAAGACGTTGTTTGGCAAGCCTTAAAATATGTTTCCTACTGTGCAACACTGACCAAAAGTGAGATTTGCGAGGTTTATCAGAAATACCTTGGCACATCGGCCGTTGCGCAGGACAAAATCTCTGAATTTTATGATGGGCAGGACTATGAGAGCATTCGCTTGAATCCCGTGGAGGGGGATCAGCGTATTATTCTCGTTGCCGCGAACTTCCGCAAGGAAGTGACCTCCACCGTTCTTTGGCTGCGCAACTATCACGGTGTTGATATTACTTGTATTAAAGTGACGCCGTATAAGGATGACGAAAAGTTATACCTTGACCCTGAACAGATTATACCCATGCAAGACATCGGTGATTATCAGATTCGTTTGACGGCAAAAAAACAAGAGGAAACAATTTCTTCGAAAGAGGAAGCTACACGCTATAAAACCCGGTATAGATTTTGGGAAACGGCTTTGCCTGTACTGCGTTCTAAGACAGGCATTTACAACAATGTTTCTCCTGGAAAGGATAACTGGCTTACTGGAGCAAGCGGTCATAGCGGTGTCGTATTTAACCCGGTTATCAGAATGGATGGAGCGCGGGCGGAGCTGTATATTGACACAGGCGACGATATGCGGAATATGAGTATATATGACGCACTAAAATCTCAAGCGAGCGAAATTGCCGCCGCTTTCCCCGGTGAGCTTATTTGGCAAGACCTTCCCGGAAAAAGAGCGTGTAGAATCTGCGCTCAGTATCATGATTACGGACTCAACCACGAGGAACATTGGAACGAGATTATTGACTGGCTTGCAGATAACCTTGCAGCTTTGATAAAGATTTTCAAGCCGTTGCTTGATGGTATTATGAAAGGATAAATCTGCATTGTGCGGTTTGCTGCTGACCCACCTATGAGTTAATTGACTTGTCGCTTTCAAAGCGACCTCCACCTTTTCGCAAAGTAGTATCCTAAGACCATCAAATAAATCTTAGGAGGACTACCACAATGAAAAAAGGACTTACTGAACTGGTTTTTATTCTCGACAAAAGCGGTTCGATGAGCGGCTTGGAGAATGACACTATCGGCGGCTACAATTCCATGCTGGCTAAGCAGCAGGCCGTCAAAGGCGAGTGCCACATCACAACGGTGCTGTTCGACAACAACTACGAACTGCTCCACGACCGCATTGACATCAAGGTAGTCAGCCCGATTACCGAGAAGGAGTATTTTGTCGGTGGTTCCACCGCTCTACTTGATGCCATCGGGAAAACCATCAAAAAAATCGGCAATGCACAGAAGCACACTGCCGATGATTATCGCGCTGAAAAGGTGATGTTCGTTATCATCACAGACGGCGAAGAAAATGCCAGTCACGAATACTCTTCCGACAAGGTAAATGCTCAGATTGAACATCAGAAAACAGAGTATCATTGGGAGTTTATTTTTCTCGGCGCGAATATTGATGCTGTCCAGACCGCCGCACAGTTTGGCATTGCTCCTGACAGGGCGGTCGATTATCTGGCCGACAGCGAAGGAACCGAGCTGAACTTCAAAGTAATGAGTGCGGCTGTAACTACCTTCCGCGAAGCGGGTGCGGTAGACGGTGCTTGCTTTGAAGAAATCCGCAAGGACGTTCGCCGGAGGGGAGGCCGTAAATAATGCTCGGAGCGATTATCGGTGACATCGTAGGCTCGGTCTATGAGTGGAATAATATCAAAACAAAGGACTTTCCTCTCTTTCGTGACGACTGCTTTTTCACGGATGATACCGTGATGACCATCGCCGCAGCAGACGCTCTGATGAAAGGCGGGCAGCCCGATGACTTTATAGGCTCATACAAAAAATGGGGTCGGCGTTATCTGGTACCGGGGTGGCTGATTTCCATTTCAAAAATACAGCCGCCTTTCACGCTGGGGTTCTGTTGGAGCCGGGGGGCGTGAAGATCATCCCATCCGAATAACGCTCCATTACGCATTATCTTTACTTGTTCGGCGGTAATGCCGTGTTTCTCGTTGTAGCTGTTGACAATTTCACGATTTGCCTGCCGGTTTTCCGTGCTGAGTTTGGAGCGCCTGAACCCGGATTTTCCATACTCAATGCTCATAATTTCGCCATTCGCATTCATGAACAGGCACTGTTCGGGAAGCCTATTCTTTGATCGTTTATCCAAGCTGCATTCCTCCCATCCGCTGGCTCGTAGCTTCTAATTCATCCTGTGTCATTATGCTCCAGTCCCTTGAGGCTGACCAAAGGCTGACGTATAGTTCATCGCCACCTATTTTAATCGGATGCTGCTCAAAGCCCTCACCGAAACCATCTGATGCCTGACCAGAAGCATAATCCTTGAGATGCTCCAGTTCCGCATCCTTCAAATCTCCCTGTACTCGGCATTCAGCCACACCCATCAGTTTGTTCCCAACCTGTTCCACTGTGAAAAAGAGGGACTTCACTTTCTGACTTACGCTGTCATCCCCATGGTAATATTCCATGAGTCCACGCTCCGTTTCCTCCGGCCTCCGCTCCTTGAGGATGGCGGCAAGGATTTGATCATGATAGGAAAGTACCGTGCCCTGGTCAAGCTCCGAGGGGTATTCCTCCAAAGAGCCCCATTCATCACGTTCATACTGCATCACAGCCAGAGGCATATACAGCTTTAGCGTTTGGAGTGGCTGCGGGATAACCGAAAATTTATCTACGCCTGGAATGAGAGCGAGGGATCGGCCGTTATCCCATTTCATGTGGAACTGGCCTGCATCGTCAATAAAGTTAATTGTTCCCTCCGTGCCCGACGGCACAGGCGCATAGGGGTCTTGCATTTCTGCTAACCGAACGCGGGTACCGGGCGGATATTGCTCTTTTATAAATTTCATCAATTCTTGTTGATCTCTCATGTGCGTTCCTCCTTTTTCTGCTTATTTTTATTGTGAATCCTCTGCATATCCGTTTTCATGCAGTCACCCTTAGAGCTATAGCAGATAAATCCATGTGAGGGATATGGGCAGTTGCCGCAACTTTTGAACGGGCCGCGGGGGCGCTCGTCTGGCGGTATCCTCCCTGTTGTTATGAGGGCATCCGAATCATAACAAGCTGGTTTTTTATTTTTCTTGTAATGCACTAACATAATTTCCTCCCTTCTGAAAAACAAAAAAAGCCGGAGAATTGAAGCGCACTCTGCGCTCCGATTCTCCGGCTCGTTAAATGAATTTTAGTTTTAGATGTTGAATTTTGTAGAAACATGAACTTTATAAGTTGTATCTGACAAAACTATATAAATAAACTTGAATTTAAGATGTGTCTGTGATATTATAAGCATTAGATATGGCAAAGGAGGTTTTTCTTTTTATGATTAATCGAGAGTTATATATGAGCCGCATCCGTCCTTTTATCGGAAATGAGCTTATTAAGGTTTTAACCGGCATCCGCCGCAGTGGAAAGTCCGTCATGCTGGATTTGATTCAGCGAGAGCTGGTTGCCTCC
>JAFACY010000038.1 GCA_023425285.1 Bacillota bacterium | reverse complement strand
GGGTATAGCCCTGGGATTGATATTTTATTTGTTTGACAGACACGACAGAGAGCCCATAGGGATGCTGCTGAAGGTGTTTTTCATGGGGATGATTTATGTTATTCCGACGATAATAGTGGAGAACCTGCTGATGAGTTTTGATTTTTTTGGAGGGTTATTGGGAGTTTTTTATGTAGCCTTCATCGTTGCGGGACTTACGGAAGAATTTTTTAAGAGACAGGTTGTACTGAAGTATGTATACTCAAATCCTGTTTATAACGAAAAGCTTGACGGTATTGTTTACTGCGTTATGTCAGCCCTTGGATTTGCAACGATTGAAAATATAATGTACGTTGTATTCAGATTTTCAGACGTTGAGTCAATAGGATTTTACAGGGCGATTTTATCAGTTCCCGCACACATGCTTTTTGCGGTAACCATGGGCTATTATCTTTCCCTTGCAAAATTTGCATCAACACCTGAGGAGCACAGCCGCTTTTTAAAAAAATCATTATCGGTACCCGTTATATTGCATGGAATTTTTGACTTCATTTTAATGTCTGAAATGGTATTGCTCATGCTGTTATTTATTCCGTTTGTAGCTTATATGTGGGTTACGAATTTAAAAAAATTAAATGTGTATTACAAGGATTCAAAATATTACGCAAACATAGACTTGGACAATGAGCAGCTTTAATATCAGCTAACAGGAGAAAATATGAAAATTGGTAAATTTGCTAAAATGCATAACGTAAGTCAGGATACAATACGTCATTATATAGATCTGGGGTTGCTGGTTACCGAAAAAAACGGCGGGCAATACCAATTCAGTGCTACAGACTGCAATGATATGAAAAAGATAATCGAATATAAAAATATGAGCTTTTCCTTGAGCGAAATCCAAAAAATATTGGCTATGCAGCGCATATGCGGAGAAAACTCCAATTCATTCAGAAAATTATTTTTATTATATTTAGAAGAAAAGAAAAAGGAAAATGAGAAGGTAATTTCGCAGTTCAATAACATAAACAGTTCGCTGAAGGAAAAAATCAATAATATTAAACAGCAGGAAAACAGGGATGTTCCCAAATTAGGGTTTCCGTTATCATCGATACATTTACTCAAATGTCCCGAGTGTAACAAGCAATTAAATTTGTCTGAAGGAATAATCGAGAATAATAATGTGATGGGTGCCGTTTTAAATTGCGGCTGCGGCTTTACCGCAAAAATAGAAGACGGAATGTATGTCGACAAGAGACATGTGCGTACGAAGCTGATAAATGGAAAAAAGATGCCATCAAAGGAAGAATATCTTGCTTCTTCCTCCACCCAATATAACAATTTTTTATATAAGGGCATTGCGGTATTGGCAGAGCAGATAAACCAATATCAGGGAGAGCCAAAATATATACTTGAATTAGACAATTGTGTGGGATTTTTTCTGATGCAGTTTATAAAATACCTGCCACCGGACTCTACTTACATATTAATTGATTATGACTATGAAAGGCTTGAAAATTTAAAGAGAGATCTGGAAAATTATCATAATCACAAGAATTTCATTTTCCTGTGCTGTAATTACGACAGCCTGCCGTTAAAGGACTCATTTGCCGATATTATAATTGATTATCAGATGACAGGTAAGTATGAGGAATTAACAGGTGAAAAATTATATGATATAATGCTGCCGCTATTGAACGAAAGAGGAATTGTTTGTGGTGTATACTCTTATAAGGAAGAACAGGGCTGTGAGCAGAAAAGCTTATACGATAAAAGAAAAATGCAGGAATTGATGGATAATTATCATCTTAAGTTATTGGATTCAACCGATATAGGACCTTTTACTGAAGAGGTATCCAACTCAGGAGATGACGTCCATAAGAAAATTTTCAAGGCAACATATGTGTGCAGCAGGAATATGGTATAACACCATGTTTGATATATAACAAGCAATTATTTTGCATTCACCAGCACTTTACCTCGGGTATACCCGAGGTTTTTTGTTTTTATGTTCAAAAAAATGTATAAATTAGTGCTTGACATGGCTTTCACACCATAATTTATTATTAATCTAAGCTTGTTAATATATTAACTTAAATTTAATGGAGGTAACAATGAAAGGAAAAATATCAAGAATTTTATCATGTGTTATGATAATCATGCTTGTAGTGTTTGGAATGGTTGGCTGTGCAGACAAAGGAGACGGTACACCTGTCAATAAAGATGCATTGTATAAAGCAGGCACATACACTGCTGTGGTTAAGGGTCATAATGGTGATTTAAAGGCAGAAGTAGAATTGAATGATACATCAATAGTATCGGTTAAGGTATCAGAGCATACTGAAACACCGGGCTTAGGTGATGTAGCCATAGAACGTATGATATCTGAAATTTCAGAAGGACAAACTTTGGCAGTGGATACTGTTGCGGGAGCAACCGTAACATCAAAGGCAGTATTGGCTGCAGTTGAAGATTGCATCAAACAAGCCGGAGGCGATGTAGAAGCTCTTAAGGCAAAAGAAAGCTCAAACAAAAATGATGATAAAGAAATTGAGCTTACCACGGACATAGTGGTTGTCGGTGCAGGCGGAACAGGTTTAACAGCAGCAGCTTCAGCATATGAAAACGGTGCTGATGTAATAGTGCTGGAAAAGCTTGCGATAACAGGAGGATCAACTGCCCTGTCAGGCGGCGGAGTTTCTGCGACCGACACTAAATTCCAACGTGAGTTAGGTATTACAGATACAAAAGAATCATGGATGCAGCTCTGGAAAGAGCGTCAGGCTACAAGCAATCCTGAAAGCATTTATCCTGATTACAACTTTGTAGATAAATTTATGGATGAAGCGGTGAAAACAACCGAATGGCTCGCTGATTACGTTGGTCATAAATATGGCAGTGTAGAAGGCTATGGAGTTGATTACGTTAAAAGAATTCACTTCCCGGCAGAAGTTGACGGAAAAAAGGGTGGCGCAGCTTTCATACAAAGCATTGAAAATTTCTTAAATAAGAACAATATTGAAATTATGACAGAAACAAAAGCTACTGAACTGATTACAAATGAAAATGGAGATGTAATCGGTGTTAAGGCAGAAGGTAAGGACGGTAAAATAACAATACATGCAAAAAAAGTTATTCTGGCTGCAGGCGGATTTGCTAAAAGTGAAGAGCTTTTGGAAAGATTTGCTCCTGAGTTAGCGGGAACATCTGCGATAAGTGCCGCTTCAGCGGGACATACAGGAGACGGTATAATTATGGCAGAAAAAATTGGTGCAGCCTTATATGAAGATCCATGGTCCATCGGACTGTCCTTTGGAGCAAAGGTGGACGGAACAGGCGGATTAGCCTGGGACTGGACTAAGGTTCTTGTAAATGAAAAGGGTGAGCGCTTCATAAACGAAGAAACTCATTATGCGATAGTTACCAACATTGTTTCACAGCAGGAAACTCCTTGGGTGATCGTGGATTCAAGCGAAGCAAATTCAAAGGTTATCGAATCCCTTGAAGCGGCATTATCCTCAGGTGAGGTTGTTAAAGCAGATACCTACGAGGAACTGGCAAAGGCTATGGGAGTGCCGGAAGCTGTATTTACAAAAACCATGTCAGATTACAATGCAGGGGTAAAAGAAGGTAAGGACAGTCTCGGTAAAAGCGTCGGCTTTTTAGCACCTATGGAAACAGCACCATACTATGCATTAAAGATTTACCCGAAAACAATGGGAACATTCGGAGGAGTAAAGACTAATGAAAACTTCCAGGTTTTACGAGAAGACGGAAGTGTAATAAACAATCTGTATGCCGGCGGTGAATGTGCTAACAGAATATTGTACAATCAGGTATATATGTCAGGAAGTGCGGTTCAATTTGCGGTAACAAGCGGACGTATGTCAGGCGCGCATGCTGCACAAAGCATAAAATAAAAAAAATTTTCAGTGGGACTAAGCTCCCACTGAAAATTTATGACATTTACGTCTGATCCCTTGGATGAGGAGGAATGATTGTAATTTGATCTCGATTTACCTCTCCCGGGATTATTCTGTTGAAGTTATAAAAAAACAAAGCCTTTATATTCGGGAAGAGCCTGATATTCTGTGTTGCTATGTTGTAATATCCTTCATCTGTGATAGTCAGGTTATACGGAGTAAAATAATACTCTGCTCCTCTTACCAATGTACCTGCAGGATGTGCAATCGGAAGTCTGATCAGTGTCGGGTTCTGTGTTATCTCTAAATTAATTACCGGAATCTGCCTGCCGTTATTATTTACGTAAATTGTCAGAACAGAACCTGTGGCAACCTCCCTGCCGAGATCTCTGGTTACCTGGATTTCAATAAATCCATATTCACTGCTGACGGGAACTTCATTAATGAACACATCGAATTCTGAATTTTTATACATATGATTTGTATACTTATATTTATTATAATTATTACTGTAGTAATTCAATTAAGATCTCTCCTTAAATTTTTTAGAAACATTTATTACACCTGTTAATTTCATTATATGTCCTCAAGCCAAAATGGACTCATAATCAAATTAATAAAAAAACACTTGACAAAGATAATTATAAGTATTATCATGGTAAAAATTATAAAAAAGGCAATGAAAAGTTGAAAGTAGATATGAGGACACTATCAGGGATTATTCGTCGGTGACTGAAAGCGGATATTTGTGGAGACATATTGAAGTTCCCTCTTGAGCTGCGGGCTGAATTAAGTAGGCTTTGCCGTATTTCCTACGTTACATGGATAGAATATCAGAGATATCTCGTATTTGAAAAAGTGCGGCAATGCAAATTGCTGAAGCTGGGTGGTACCGCGGAATGGTTTATTAACCTCTCGTCCCTATTATATAGTAGGAATGAGAGGTTTTATTATGCCCTGAATTTGGTGGAAACCCTAACCCCTACGCAAGACTTTCATTATCAAAAAAATATAAAGCAGAAAGGTGATTATTATGATTATTGTATTAAAAGACAGAGCAACAGAAGAGGAAATAGCAAAAATAAAGGAAAAGCTAAGCAGGTATGATGTTGAGGCAAGACCTATAATCGGTGAAAACCAGACCATATTGGGATTGGTAGGAAATACTGCGGCATTGGATATAACGGCAATTCAGTTAGACAAAAATGTTGAAAAGATTTTAAAGGTTCAGGAGCCATACAAAAGAGCAAACAGAAAAATGCACCCGGAAAACATGATTGTCAATGTGGGTGGCGTAGAAATAGGCGGCGGAAAGATTGCCATTATGGCGGGACCCTGCTCCGTTGAAAGTGAAGAGCAGATCAAGGATATAGCGAAGAATGTTAAGACACAGGGAGCTGATATCCTGAGAGGAGGAGCATGGAAGCCGAGAACATCGCCGTATTCATTCCAGGGACTTAGAGCAGACGGACTGGAGCTTTTAAATTTAGCGAAGAAGGAAAACAACATGCCCGTTGTGTCCGAAATAACAAATCCTGTTCACATAGAAATGTTCATGGAGGTTGTTGATATGTTCCAGGTGGGAGCCAGAAATATGCAGAATTTTGAGCTGTTAAAGGAGCTTGGAAAGACTGACAAGCCTGTTATGATTAAAAGAGGCTTCGCCAATACCTATGAGGAGCTGCTTATGTCGGCAGAATATGTCCTGAGCGGCGGAAACGAAAATGTTGTTCTTTGTGAGAGGGGCATAAGGACATGTGAAAATTATACGAGGAATACTCTTGATATCAGTGCGATACCTGCATTGAAAAGATTGAGCCACCTTCCTGTTGTCATCGACCCAAGCCATGCTGCGGGAATTAACTGGATGGTTGAGCCCTTGGCCATGGCTGCTATAGCTGCCGGAGCAGACGGATTGATAATAGAGGTTCACAATGACCCTGAAAATGCTCTGTGTGACGGAGCTCAGTCACTGACATACGACGCATTTGCACAAACCATGAAGAAAATAAGACTGATTGCAAATTCTCTGGGAAGGGCTGTGTAAACAATGGATAAAGAGCTTAATAACGGTATAGTTTGTTATCAGGGCTTGCCTTATTCTTATTCCGAAAGCGCCGCAAGGACAATGTTTGGAGAAAAAACCCTGATACACAAAGAAACCTTTGAGGATGTATTCAGAGAGGTACATGAGGGCAGGGCGGATATAGGAGTGGTTCCTTTAGAAAATTCAACTGCGGGGCATGTACAGGAGGTATATGATCTGCTTATGGAATATGATCTGTATATTAACTACAGCTACATTAAAAAGGTGGACCATTGCCTTGCAGGCATAAGGGATGGAGAGCTGAAGGATGTCAAGGAGATTTATTCACATCCTCAGGCTCTGATGCAGTGCAGGGAATTTATAAAAGAAAACGGCTATCTGGCTAAAAATGAAATAAATACCGCTGTTGCAGCCAAAAAGGTATGTGAAATGAACAATAAAAATGCAGCCTGCATATGCTCGGTGGAGGCGGCTGAAAATTATGGCCTGAAGATTCTGAAAGAAAATATTAATTCGGCAAAGTTGAATTATACAAGATTCGGCGCCATATCAAAAAAACTGGATACTAAACAGGACCATAACAGAGTGAGCATTGTATTTACGGTTCCTCATGAGGTGGGAACACTTCACGAGGTGATGTCAATATTTGCACAGAACAATGTAAATTTATCCTACATTTACTCAAGACCGGACGTGGGCAGCCCGTGGAAATATTTGTTTTATATGGACTTTGAAGAAAACATCCTTAAGCCGGAAATTCAGGCAATACTTGAACGCATGAAAAAAGAGCTCCCCATCATGAAAATACTGGGAAGCTATCGATTGGTTCAATAATAATGAGTTTCTATTAATTTAAATTATTATTTATTAATAAATAGTTCTTGACAATTTTTATCCTTGTGATAAAATTATCTAAATTTACAAACCGACAGGGAGAATATTATGATTCTTATAAATAAAGTTTATGTAAATAATTTGTATAACTATTATTGGAGTAATTATTATTACTTTTATTTTGCTATACAAAAATTGCATAAATATATTTATAGAGGATTGTGCTTAAACTTCAGCATCTGATAAATACAACGTATTATGTATTTTAGAGAGTCCTTTATGGGCTCTCTTATTTTATGTGCGCCCAGCATGAGCGACAGCCTGACGGTGAAAGTCCGTTATGGGGCTCGGTAGTAGCAACCATTAGCCAAGGACAAGGGTGTCCATCGTGAGGTGGAATCTGAAGGAAGTCGGAGGCAAAATCTTGGTCTGAGGAACACGAACCAAATAAAAGGCTGGTTTACACTGGATGAGTTTGCATAACAAAACAAAGTCCAATACTACCCGAAGTGTA
>JAFACY010000279.1 GCA_023425285.1 Bacillota bacterium | reverse complement strand
AGAAGCCGTCCTCCTTCAGTGCGTTTATTGCCTTCCATACGGCAGTTCTTGAAACGCCAAGCTTTTCAGCCAATTCCTGACCGGAAATATTCGCACCCTTGTTTTGCTCCAGCATGTGCAGCACATCATTTTTAACTGACAATATGACACCCCGATTCTTAAAAAATATTTTGCTCATATGCTATTATAAATATATAAATTTCAATTGTCAACCTAAAATATTTTAGGGTTAACAATTGAAATTTTGGAACAAAAAATAAATTAATCAGTCTAATAAAGTAATAAATTAATATTATTATAATATAGGAGGTTAATATGAATATGAAAAAAGTGTTAGTTATAGGCTTGTGTTGTGTAACTATTTCAACCAGTACAGTATTCGGCATATCATATGGCTTAAATATAAATTCAGATATAAAAATAAATCTTAACAACAACCCTGTGGAGCTCAGGGATGAGCCGTTTATTGAAAATGACCGCGTGATGGTGCCCCTGGAATTCATAGAAAAATTAAATGCAATAATTGAAACCGATTCAAGCACCGGAGATATAAAAATATACAAGGAAGATGTTATAATAGAAATGAAAGCAGGCAAAAATACTGCCGTAATAATAAAAAATGACGGCGGTACATTGAGCGAGCTTGAAAAGACTATGGAGATACCGCCGAAGAATGTGGGTGGTATATACTTTGTACCCCTGAGGTTTGTTGCAGAATGCTTGGATTTTCATATACAGTGGGATAGCTGGCAGCACACGGTTGCAGTTAAGGAGGAAGGTGATGTTATGATGGTTGAGAGACCGATAGAATTTGAAGTGATTGACAGAGAGGCTATATTGGACAATGAGCTTTTATTAAATTTATACAATGAAAATTACATGTCAAAAGGGGCATATTCTCTCACGGATGATGAATGGATGTATGTTCTTTTATCTGCAGGTGAAAAACCTACAGGAGGATATAGTTTGTCGATAGAAAGTATCACTGAGGTGACTCCCGGCACTGCATACATAAATGCAGCATTAAATTCGCCGGATAAGGACAGTATCGTAACACAGGCACTTACATTCCCGAATAAAATGATACGATTTACAAAAGACAGCATTGTGAGCATTCAGTGGGATTTATCCGGAAATGAACAGGACGATGAAGCAGAAAGAAATGAAATAATAAAATTAGTTCAAGGCTTTGGGGAGCAGTTAAAAATGGTTTCGCTGCTTGCGCCTCATGACATCATAAGAGAAAGTATGGAAAAGTATTACGGAGAGTATGTTACACCAAGATTGTTGGAGGAATGGATCAGCGATCCCATGCTGGCACCTGGAAGATTTGTTTCCAGCCCATGGCCTGAAAGGATAGATATTTTGACCGTTGATAAGCTGTACGAAGAAGAATATCAGGTGACAGGCAACATAGTGGAGATTACAAGTGTTGAGCTTGAAGAAGGAGGAATTGCTTCCAGGAGACCAATAACGATCGGTATCAAAAAATATGACGGCAAATGGCTGATTGATACAATGAGCTTAGGAGAATACGAATGATGGCAGAAACGGCACAGCAAAAAACACCGGTTGTAAAAACAGCCGGTGCTTTTATTTTATTTCATTTCATCTGTGAACTGCTATGCAGAAAGCAAGCTTTCTATAAATTGCCGTGCCGTTCTGCCGGATCGTCCTCCGCGCTCCATAGCAAAGCGCTCAGCAAGCAAATCAATATTTTTCACGTCGTTGACATTATACTGTTTCACAAGAGAATGAACAATCTGCAGATATTCATCCTTATCAGGCTTATTAAACAATACAGAGAGTCCGAAACGGTCTGACAATGATGTTTGTTCCTGAATTGTTTCGTTTCGATGGATGTCACTTCCTTCACGGTCCTCAAATTTTTCGTTAATTAAGTGTCTGCGGTTACTGGTAGTATAAATTATTACATTAGAGGTTCTGACAGAAACAGAACCCTCCAGTATGGCCTTTAAAGCACCAATCTCTTCATTGTGATTTAAAAATGACAAATCATCGATAAATAAAATGAATTTTAAAGGATTATCCGCAAGTTGTTCGATTATATCCGGTATTTTGAGTAAATCTGCTTTTCTTACTTCAATCATCCTCAAACCGCGTTTTGAAAATTCATTGACAATTGCCTTAACCGTGGAGGATTTACCCGTTCCCGCATCACCGTATAAAAGAGTGTTTGCAGCAGGCTTATTTTCCAGAAATGCAATTGTGTTGTACGCTACCTTCTTTCGTTCTCTTTCATATCCCGTAAGATCAGAAAGAAGGACACTGTCAGGATATTTTACCGGTTCAATTTTTCCTTTGCTGTATGTAAACATTGTATAATTTGCATATATACCATATCCCAGCGAAAATAAGTTGCTTATACGCACTTCATACATTTTAACAAAGTCATACTCTGAATTTGTTTCCCATTCAGGTAAAAAAATATCATAATCTATTTCATTTCTGATATCCGCCGGTGTCAGCTGAGCGATTGTCTGCAATGTTTTAAGCTCGTGCTCAAGAGCTTGTTCAAGCATATGTGAAATAGCTTGTCTGCTTGAACATTTACGTATGTATGTGTTTTCATCAAAAGCGATAAGCTTCCAGACATATTCAGTGAAATTTTCACCTGATTGGAACAATAAATATGTGAATCGGGAATATCTGTCAATTTTCTGGGCAGTATCACTTTCATTTGCATCCATCATTTCAATAAAGGCCTGCATAACCTGATCATCCAATAATTTTCGAAAAATTGTCAAAGCTTTCGCTCTTAGTTTTATTTCTTCCAAAAAAGCCATATCCTACCTCCGGTTAAATTATCATGTATAATACCACAGCACAAACAGGCTGTCAATTCTTGTATTTAAAATCATAAAAAGCAGTCTTCTCAAAACCGGGGACAGGGTTCACATGAAATGCCTGATAAGGTCAACAGTCGGTAACAATTGATGTATTGGAGAATATAATGATAACTACTATACCGGAGTGATAATAATGCTGAAAAATTGTACTGCATTGTCAAAAATATTGCATATATATTCAAATTCAAAAAATTCCAAAGTGGAAATTTTTTCGGGTTTTACTCTGGAATCTACATACTTTCTTCATATAAAATTTTAATTTTAGTTGAAATTATCGCATTCTTCAAAAACAAAAATCTTGAAAAATATTTATACAGTATTTGTGTATAAATACAGCGATCTACCACCATTCAGCCCTGTTTTTCCTAAATTACATATATTGTTCTTCCTTCTTAATCGTTATAAATATCTCCAGAGATCATAGATGTAATTAAGTAATTCGTCATTATATATGGAGTAGCTTTTACCATCATATTCATTAGTTACATATATTTCTCCATCCCTAAAAG
>JAFACY010000235.1 GCA_023425285.1 Bacillota bacterium | reverse complement strand
GTAAATGCGTTTAAAGGCAGGCTGGACATAAGCCTGAAGGATTATTTCCTGTATGAGTTCAGCAATGAGCAGGGATTTTTCAAAAGTGTTCTGAAAACAGGTATCAACATTATAGTCATATGCATGGTGTTAACCATAATTAAATATTTTTCCGATGAATTCGGCAGTCAGAGTGTATCGGATATCGTGATGGTTTTTTCTGTTCTGATTATATTTACAATTATATTGAAGGATGTTCTCATTATCAAGAACCTGCTTAAGAGTGATTTCATGACCTTTAAAACAATCACCGAAGAAATTAACGCCGTCTTCATGGCAGCCATGCTTACCTTCGGAAAGCTGAGCATAATGCAGTTTTTTCAAACCTCTCTCAATTATGTGGTCGGCATGACCACACAGCTGATATATAGTCTTACGGATATTATGACTATCGTTATGATTGCGGTTATTCTGATAAACAACATGAGCAAGCTCATAAATGCAACACTCATGTATAAGTTTCTGAAGAAGGCAACACTTTTAATTTTATCGGGATATATGATTATAATAGTCATAAATTTTTCTGTACAAGGATATATATTATATAAAACAGATAATATTTTTATAAGCTCCATAAAGGCATTGTCTCCGGCGGCAGTTCCAGTAATCGGTAATGCCGTAAGCAGCTTCTTCGGGGTATTTTTAAAGAGCATACTGATGATAAAGGATATATTAGGCATAGTAATAATTATATTCATGTTCTCCGCCTTTGGCGGTTCACTGATAAAGATCGGGCTTGCTCTGATTTTGTACAAAGCGGTGGGAGTGCTGACAGAGCCATTCAGCGAAAATATATCCAAGCTGATTTATGAAATGGCAGACATATTTTACATATATCTCATATGTCTTATTACACCCATAATAATCGTAACCGTTTATTATTCAATTTTACTAAACTATATGAATAACATTTTTGGGTAGTCAAATGAAAAATACAATTATAAATATAATAATTCTCATACTGATGTTCAACATTATCATGATAATTTTTCCGGAGGGCAAGACACAGAAATTTTGCCGGATAGCAATCAAAATTTTTATCATGATTTATATTCTGGATAATATATTTTTTAATGGAAGCATTAATATAAACATTTTTGATGATTTACCGTCATTGGAAAGTTCCTATGAAAGAGAAATGACACTGAGCAGTATAGATGACGATCTCATAAAATCCATAAACAAAAATTATTTTGAAGGGGATGATGTGGTAAAAAGCATATCGTTAAGCTTTACGGAGGATATGGACATAAAGGCTGAAATAACCTTAAATAAGCTTCTGAGCTTTGATGAAGCAAGTGTATTGAAGACCAACATAGCTGATATCTTAGATATAGAATCAGAAAACATTTATATACGATAGCTTGAATTTCAGCATGAATAGAATAACGGGGGAACACATGAATAACTTATTAAATATGTTCAAAGAAAACAAGAATTTAAAATACGCCGTAAATATCTTTATTTTGCTGGTTATAGTCTCGTTGATTCTGAAATTTGACACCTCTGTCATAACCGGTACTAAGACCGAAAATATAGCAGATAAAATCGACAAAAAGGAAATGACAACTGATGAATATGTATATTCTTTAGAAGAAAGGCTGGAAAAAATCTTAGGAAAAATTGAAAATGTACAAAGCGTCGATGTAATGATCTACACAAAAAAAACTCCGGAAATGAAGCCTGTCTATGATGAAAATGTAAGCAACGAAACAAATGTAGAGGTCGGAACAGACGGAACTAAAAGAGAGGTGAAAAGAGAAACCAGACAACAAAGTGTAATTCTCGGCAGCGGCAATCAGGTTGTGGAAAGATTGTATGAATATCCTGAAATATCAGGTGTGCTGGTTGTTGCTAAATATAATGGCAATAAAGATATTTATGCAACTCTCATGAATTGTGTAAAAACTTTATTAGATATCAATATAAATGATATTGAAGTAATACTTTCAAACAATTAATTGAAAGTACGTGTAAAATTAACTAAGGGGGTAATTATGATTATGAGAAAGGAAACATTGGTGTTTTTAACTTCTTTGGCAATAATTTTTATAATCGGTTATGTAAATATGACGATGGTGCCGGAGAATCCGTTTGATTTGAAAGAAATAGGAAAGATAGAGGAAGCAAATAAGCCTGTTGATTTAGATAATGATCTGGCTAAGATAATAGAAGGCGATATGGCAGAGTTAAAGAAGAATGATTTAACCAAAATATTGGAGCAAACCGACAAATCGGATATTTCTGTTGATACTCCTGTAAGCGTTCCTCCGCTTGCTGAAGATGAGAAGGACTATGTGATATTGGGTGACATCACAGATATTTTAAATAAAGATTCTGTCGAAGCTACATCTGACGGAATTTTAAATACATTGAATATAAGCTTTGCTAACTTTAAATTAAACAGAGACAAAAGCAATATGGATGTTATTGACCATCTCGAAGGCACCATAAGCAACGAATCAATTTCAGCAGAAACAAAGAGTCAGTTTGAAGGTCTCCTTTTACACAAAAGTGAATATGTACAGACCGAAAGTAATATTGAAATGATGCTTCAGTCAAAGGGTTATAACGAAACCATAGTAATTGTGGACGAAAATGCTGTAAAGGTTGTAACAAATGACACTATAGAACAGGCCGATGCTACCAAAATAAAGGATGTTATCGTATCAGAAACAAATTATGAGCCTTCACAAATAAAAATAGTAAAATTTGATAATATTGATTTGTAAAAAAAGACAATTTCTGATATAATTATTTATGGAGGTGCTAATATGGATAACGAAAATATAGGTCAAGTTAAAATATCTGATGATGTAATAATTATTATTGCCGGTATTGCAACAAGCTCGGTTAAAGGTGTAAATACAGCTCGTACGGGTGTTGCCGACGGCATCTCAAACTTGTTTTCCAAAAACAACTATTCTAAGGGAATCAAGGTTGAAATAAATGAAAATATAGTGGTTCTGGATATTTTCATAAATGTGGAATACGGTTATAGAATCAGCGAGGTTGCAAAGGAAGTTCAGGCAACTGTAAAAAAAGAAGTTGAAACTATGACAGACATGGAAGTAGCGGCAGTAAACGTCCACGTACTTAACATCATACAGGACAAAGACAAGGATAAAGATAAAGACAAGGAAACAGACAAAGAATTAATTGAAGCTGAAATAGTAGAATAAATTCCCTCATATAGATTGACAATTTAATTTTGTCAATCTATAATTGCGTTAAAGAGAAATTTTGCGGAGGCAGCATGAAGCGAAAAGAAACAAGAGAAGAAGCAGTAAAAATTGCATACTGTATGGATATAAACAAAGATTTTGACAAAGAAATTCCATGTAAATTTATCAGCCATTTTGAAATTGAGGACGTGGATACGGAGTATCTCAACAAGACTATGGATGATTTAATTGATAACATTGAAATAATAGACAAACACATAACAGATAATTCTAAGGACTGGAAAATAAACAGAATTGCGAAGGTTGACCTTGCTGTGCTGAGAGTGGCTATCGCAGAGTTGTTGTATAATGATCAGATTCCTGAAAGTGTGTCCATAAATGAGGCAGTTGAAATAAGTAAAAAATATTCCAATGAGGATTCTCATAAATTTATAAACGGGATTTTAGGTACCGTTGTAAGAAGTATAGGAAAATGAAACATTATATATTAGGAATTGATACAAGTGCATACACCACATCAATTGCGGTAATTGACCAGGAAAGCCGTGAGGTATTGGCGGATAAAAGAAGGGTACTGACTGTACCTCCGGGAGAAAAAGGGTTGAGACAGCAGGATGCTGTCTTTCAGCATATGAGGAATTTTCAGGAGCTGTACTCGGAAATTGATATAGATTTTAACAGTATCAAAACAGTTTCGGTCAGCTCGAGACCAAGAAATGTGGAAGGCTCATACATGCCCGTGTTCACAG
>JAFACY010000231.1 GCA_023425285.1 Bacillota bacterium | reverse complement strand
ATAAAGAACTATCACCTGATTGACACTATCACAATTATATCATGGGTTTAACTAAGCCTATTGAACAATTATTAATTAAATTATCAAGGTACATTTATGTATCTAAAATATATTATACGAGGAGAATATAAAATGAGCTCATTAATTTTCACTATCTTAGGATTATTAGTCGGAATTTTATTGATTGGAACAGGTGTATATTACCTGGGAAAAGAACGGGATAAAAGCTCCGTGAAAATATACGGTACATTTATTGCTGTCGGGGCAGTTATGACCATCGGTATTATTATAAAAATTATAACAACAGGCTTCTAAATTTATAAGGGCTGTATCTTTCAGAAAATCTGTGATACAGCCCTTGTATTTTACAATTATTAAATAAACAGGTTTACGTTGGATTCTTCAGCGTCACCTAAGTATGTGCCGACTCCTGCAAATTCAACTCCGTCAATCAGTTCCTCTTCGGTGATTCCCATTACATCCATGGACATGGTGCAGGCAATCATTTTAACACCGTTATTCATTGCTTTTTTAACTAAATCCTCAAGAGAATCTATGTTTTTATCCTTCATTACCTTTCTCATCATGGCGGTTCCCATTCCTCCCATGTTCATTTTGGACAGCTTTAACTTGCTTACGCCCTGCGGCATCATTTTACCGAACATGGCATCTATGAAAGGTTTTTTAATATTTTGCTTTTCTGCTTTTCTCAGAGCATTCAATCCCCAGAATGTGAAGAACATTGTGACCGGTCTTCCCATTGCGGCAGCACCGTTGGCAATAACAAATGAAGCCAGAACCTTATCCAGATCACCGCTGAATACAATAATTGTCTTGCCGTCATTTGCGGGCTTTAACATTGAGGGCTTTTGCAGAAGTATGTCTGCTTTACTTTCAGACGTACCCTTTTTCAGATATACAATGTTGTTTCTGCCGTCCTTTTCCATCTTTAAAAATGTGTTTCCGGTTCTCCTGCACCATGCCTCCACATCTCTTGAAAAGCCCGAGTCAGTTGCGGAAACCTTTATTATGTCACCATCATTGATTTTATTTATGGTTTCATAAACCTTCATTATGGGACCGGGGCATTGAAGTCCACTGCAGTCAACCTGTATGGATGCTTTTATTTCATCATTTGCTGATTTGTCATCAGGGCTTTTTTTTTCATCGGAATTATTGAAATAATCGTAATAAACACTCTTGTAAAAGCTTGTTCCCGCAGGATATACATATACATTGTCAAATCCGTTTTCCGCCAGTGCTCTTGCGGCATTGTAGGAACGAACACCCACTGCGCAGAATATGATTATTTTATCATCCTTATTTAACTCATCAATTCTGCTTCTCAAATCTCCCAACGGAATGTTGACTGCTCCCGGTATTTCAAAAACCATGAGCTCTTCCTTTTCACGTATATCAAGTATGGTGTAATCACTTGGCTTTGATGGTTCTGCGTCGTTCCATCTGCTGAATTTTATTTTGCCCTCAATAATATTTTCAGCAACAAAGCCCAACATGTTTACAGGGTCCTTGGCAGATGAATAAGGTGGTGCATAAGCAAGCTCAAGCTCCTTTAAGTCATAGATGCTTCCGCCTAAACGAATTGTTGTTGCAATTGTATCTATCCTTTTGTCGGCTCCGTCCTCGCCTACAATTTGTGCACCGTATATCTTTTTGCCGTCAACAGAAAAAACCATCTTGAGTATCAGTTCTGAGCTGCCGGGATAGTATCCTGCATGAGATTTTTGTGATATGGTTGCAGTATAGTAATCCTTCCCTTCAACCATTCCCATTCTGTTGAGAGTTTTTTCATTGGCTCCAGTAGAAGCAACCGTCAGGTCAAACACCTTTGCAACAGATGTACCCATGGTTCCCTTGTATTCCTCGTCTGCTCCGTAAATGTTGTTTGCGCATATCCTTCCCTGCTTGTTGGCAGGACCTGCCAGAGCAATCATTGCCCTGCCCTTGTTTATGAAATCTTCAACCTCTATTACATCACCGAGAGCATAAATATCAGGATCTGAGGTTTTCAAATATTTATCTACGACAACTCCGCCTCTTTGGTTCAGCTCAAGCCCCGCATCCTTTGCCAGCTGGCTGTTTGGCCTTACACCTATTGACAAAATCACCATGTCTGCTTCCAGGGTTCTTCCGCTTGCCAGAGTAATTGTGACCATGCCGCTTTCGCTGCTGAATTTTGATACGCCGTCACCCAAAATCAGATTTACTCCGTTCATCACCATGTTGTCCTGCACAAGTCTTGCCATCTCATAGTCTATGGGAGCCATAACCTGATCCATGGCTTCAGCCACGGTGACATTTATGCCTGCAAGGTGCAGATTTTCCGCAACCTCAAGACCTATGAAGCCTCCTCCGATTACAACGGCGTTTTTCGGATGCTTCTCATTTATGAAGCCTTTGATTTCATCAGTATCCGGAACAGTCCATAGAGTAAAAATATTTGGCGAATTTATTCCCTCGATGGGTGGTTTCAACGGAGTTGAGCCTGTTGATATAACCAGTACATCGTAGTCTTCCTTGTATATTTCTCCCGTTTTAACCTTTTTAATCTCGACATTTTTGTTTTCTTTGTCAATTTTAACAACCTCGGAATCCACACGAACATCCACATTGTATTTTTTTGACATTGCTTCAGGTGTTTGCAACAGCAGTGATGATCTTTCCTTTATCACATCTCCTATGTGGTATGGTAAGCCGCAGTTTGCATAGGAAATGTACGAACCTCTTTCAAGCATTATGATTTCCGATGTTTCATCCAGTCTTCTCAGTCTTGCCGCCGTGCTTGCACCTCCGGCAACACCGCCTATAATAACTATTTTTTTGCTCATAAAAGCCCCCTAAAAATTTAATAATATCATTATATTCAAATATTAGCATATTGAGATATAAAATTCAAGTAAAATTTATAACAAAGTTTCATATAGTTTTATTAAATCAGATGTGTTAATATGTGATTAATAAATAAAGAGGTAATTTATGGACGATGTAAAAACAAATGAAGAGCTGAACAAATTAATTAATGAAAATGACATGCTTTTAGTATACTTCGGAAGCAGCTCGTGCGGTGTATGCCATGCGATGAAGCCAAAGATTGAAAGATTGCTTGAGAAATATCCAGAAATATGCGGCGCGTCAATAGAAACCGAAAATTCCGTGGAGCTGTCAGCAAGCTACAGTGTATTTGCAGTGCCGGTTATTATTTTGTACATACAGGGAAAGGAAACAATCAGAAAAGCAAGAATTATCGATATGAAAATTTTGGAGCATGAAATTTCGAGATATTATAAATTATTTTACGAAATTAATTAATATTGAATTCCTGATTTATTATATTGCTTTTTATTTGCGTATTTGATAACATATTGTACTAATCTTACATAGTTAAAAGGAAAGCCATGGACAAGTTAAAGAAAATTATAATTGAGCGTGGAGAAATAAAAGAGGGTAACATACTGAAGGTTGATAACTTTTTAAACCATCAGCTTGACGTTGAATTTCTTTATGAAATGGGAGAAGAAATTTATAAACTTTTTAAAGATAAGAACATAACTAAAATCCTGACAATTGAGGTCAGCGGTATAGCTATTGCCGCAATGGCGGCGCTGCATTTCAAGGTTCCCGTTGTATTTGCCAAAAAATCAGAAAGTCTGAACCTGGATAAGGATGTTTACAAGGGAAAAGTTGTATCCTACACTAAAAATAAGGAATACAATATAATGATAAGCAAAAAATATCTGAATGAAAATGACAGGCTTCTCATTATAGATGATTTTTTAGCAGAAGGAAATGCGATGAAAGCTCTGATAGAATTATCCGAACAGGCAGGTGCTTCTGTGGAGGGTATCGGCATCGCAATCGAAAAGGGCTTCCAGAACGGTGGGAATTACCTGAGAAGCAAAGGCTATAACTTAAAAAGTCTTGCAATTATAGAAGAAATGAAAGAGGGTAAAATAACTTTTAAATAAAAACAAACAAAGCAAGGAAGGTATTTCTGACCTTGCTTTTGTTTTAATCATATTTTATTAATAATATTGAGATTAGTATAAAATATGGGTATAATAAATATAATGAAATCAAACAAGGAGTTGATAATATTGAAAGAAATTTATTTGGCAGGCGGATGCTTCTGGGGCATGCAGGCATATTTTGACTTGCGCAAGGGTGTTAAGGAAACAGTTGTGGGATATGCAAACGGTAATATAAAAAATCCCACATATGAGCAGGTGTGTACCAATACAACCGGTTTTGCGGAAGCTGTTTATATAAAATATGATGAAAAAGAAATAACCCTAAGAGAAATATTGGAGTACTTCTGGAAGGTTATTGATCCCACATTGTTGAACAGACAGGGAGGAGATATCGGAACACAGTACAGAACAGGAATATACTATGTGAACGAAGATGATTTGAAGATAATAAATGAATCCTTCAACAATGAAGCTCTGAAGCATGACAAGACTATAGTTACCGAAGTGATGCCTGTAAAAAACTTTTATGCAGCAGAAGAATATCATCAAAAATATCTGGAAAAGAATCCGAATGGCTACTGCCACATTGATTTAAGCCTGTAGAGGTGCTGTATGTATACAATTGATGAGCTCAGGAGATTTTGCTATGGCTGTCATAAATGCAGATTGTCCGAAACAAGGACAAACGTGGTGTTCGGAGAAGGAAACGAGAATGCTGACATCATGTTTGTTGGAGAAGGTCCCGGATATAACGAGGATGTTCAGGGGAGACCCTTTGTCGGTAAAGCGGGGCAGCTCCTTGACAAGATGATTGAAGCCATAGAGCTTAAACGAAGTGATGTCTACATAGCCAATGTGGTGAAGTGCAGACCGCCTGAAAACAGGAATCCCTTTGAGGATGAAAGCAATGCATGTTTAGATTATTTAAGGTGGCAGGTTAAGCTTATTAAGCCTGAGATTATAGTATGTCTCGGTGCAGTAGCTGCTAAAAACCTCATAAATCCGGACTTGAGCATCAGCAGACAAAGAGGACAATTTGTAAAAAAGGGTGACATTTATTTCATGCCCACATACCATCCATCCTATCTGCTGAGAAATGAATCCGCAAAAAAGGATGCATGGGCGGATTTCAAAAGCATTGCCGCAAAGCTTAAGGAAATAAAAGAAATATCATAAAATGAAAATAAAAAAATCCGGCTTCATCAAGCAAACCGGATTTTTGAATTATTTTGAAGATTCAGGTATAGATTTTTTTGTGACATTTACAATAAATTGACAGTATTTTATAAATACATATGCAACAATACACACTGCAATTATTGTTTCAAATCCTACAATATATTTCAAAACAGAGACATTCATCTTTAATCCTGCAAAATATGCTGTTGACAGCTTCAATCCCATTGCGGATATTACAAGAGGAAAGGTCAATCCCGAATAGCTTGGATAGAACTTTATTTTCAATATCTTTGGCAGTGCAGACAGAACATATAAGTATATGACTTGGGATAATATTAACAGTGCAATTAAAAACAGAGTATTTTTATTGTCAAAAATATTTACATAGCCTGCAACACAGAGTGATCCTGGAGCGGATATAATTGCAAGTATTGGTGCAATCATTTCCGGAAGCTTGCTGATTCTCAGCCTGTTTAATACAAGAATCAAAAGTACTATATAGCAAACGAATCCGAAGTAAAAAGCAATTTTACCGATTTCAGGCTGAAACATTTTTCCGTTTACGGATGCTACAACAATTCCAACATATACGATGAACCATGACGGGATAATGGTTTCTTTATTAAACTTTGTTGCAAATTTTATTGTGAAGTATACAATAAAGCCGATGTGTATTATGACAGACAGATACCATAACACGTTGGCCGGTCCGGCTGCATATGGATTCAGATAGCCTGCTAAAAGCATGCCTGCCATCGAGTATGTCGGTATAACAGAGGCTATGACAGGGTTTTTCATTTCTTCCTTGAAACCGTTTATATTTGAGACAATTTTCAGTGTAAGAGCAATAAATATACATGCTGATACTGCGCCTAACACTAATCTTACTCCCGCACTATAGGATTGTATCAGGTTTCCTAAAGCAGCAACAGCGAGTCCTAAGCCTGCAATCGGCAGTGGAATTTTTTTAAGCATTATTTTCCTCCATTAAATTATCAATAATTTTTAAACAAATTATTTCTCTAGATTTATCAGTCCGCCGGAATAAGATCCGTCATCATAATTGCTGTTAAATTTGATTCCGCTCGTATC
>JAFACY010000160.1 GCA_023425285.1 Bacillota bacterium | reverse complement strand
AGGATGTTTGATTTTGAGCATAGTCTGGAGGGCGTAGAGCCGGGACAGTTCACGGATAAAATATGGCTGCTGGACAACAGGAACCTGTATAAGACAATGGAATAGCAATAGATTAGCGATGAAATAGCAATAGATCAGCAATTGAAAAGTCTATTGCTATTTAATAGTTACAAGGAGGAGACAATGAGTTTAAACTTAGTCCTGGGACGAGCGAAGTCTGGCAAGTCCACATATATTTACGATGATATAAAAAAGAATATAGAAAAAAACGACAACACCAATTTACTGCTCATTGTTCCGGAACAGATGACGTATCAGACCGAATATGAATTAATCGACCGGACAGACAATCAGGGCATCATGGCCGCTGAGGTTCTGAGCATCAGCAGATTGGGATACAAGGTGCTGGAAGAGGTTGGCGGACTGAAAGTTCAGGAAATCAACGATTACGGAAAGATAATGCTTTTAAAGCAGATATTTGAAGAAAACAAGGACAGACTGAACGTGTTTACGAAAGCCGTAAAGCAGGAGGGCTTCCTCAGAGAATTTGACGGCCTAATAAGCGAGCTCAAACAAAATTGCATCAGTGTTGAATTTCTTGAGCAGGTAGCAAAATACAGCATCAAGGACGAGGATAATCAGTTTCTCAATAAAAAGTTAAAGGATATTTCCCTGATTTATAAAGAGATACAAAACAGAACAAGCAGCACGTTTTATGATGAAGAAGATAAAATGGAGCTTATAATATCTGCCGTAGAGAAATCAGATTATATTAAAAATTCGACGATATGGATTGACGGCTTTGAGAGTCTTGACATGCAAAGACACAATCTCATCAGGGAGCTCATAAAAAATGCAAGGTCGGTAACTGTTTCGCTGAATATGGATGCTTCATACTTGAATTCGTTTCATTCACATGAGGATTGGGAGGTATTTAAGGTCGTATACGATACATACGGCACGCTGATTAAAGACCTTGACTGTGATGTAAATATTGTTTCTGTCCGTGAAGATGGTATGAGCGGTGAAATGAAGATATTGGAACGAAGCATGTTCACCGTAGATACAGAAAAATATCCTGATGAAACAGAAAGCATTTCCATTATTTCATCCCTCAATCCACATTCGGAGGTTGAAAAAATTGCCGTTAAGATAGTGTCCCTTGTCAGGGATCACGGCTACAGGTGGAAGGATATTTCCGTTGCCGTAAGCGATATGGACAGCTACGGGATAAATATTAAGAAGATTTTTGCGCGGTTTGAAATCCCGTACTTTTTAGATGCGAAAAGGGATATCATGGGGAATCCGCTGACAAAATTTATTTTGTCTCTTCTTGATATGCTTAATTATAATTTTAAGCATGACAGTGTGTTTGAGTTTATGAAAACAGGATTTACCTCTCTTGATTACGATGAAATAAGCAGGCTTGAAAACTTTGCGCTTCAGTACGGTATTGAAGGGAGCAAATGGTTCAGGGCTTTTAAATTCAATGAGGATGAAACAGATTACTACGAAGAGCTTAGACAGCGCTTCACAAAGGATTTAAAGGATTACAGAAAGAAATACGCGGAGTTTGACAATGCTCTTGATATAACCCTGTTTTTATATGATGCCCTGAAACTGTACAAGGTTCAGGAGAAAATTGAAAAACAGTCCAATGTATTCAAGAAATCAGGCATTTATGAAATGTCCGGAGAAAATGCCCAGATATGGAATTATATAATAGATATATTTGAACAAATTACATTAGCCGGAAAGGACACGCCCATAAAGACCTCCGAGTATAGAAAAATGCTGGAGGCAGGCTTCAGAGAGGTGATGGTGAGCATCATACCTCCGTCTCTTGACAAGGTTACGGTATCCGATACGGACAAAATTTCGGTTAAACCCACAAGGGTTCTGTTCATAGCCGGTGCAAATGAAGGTAGGCTGGATTCTAAAAACAATGAAAAGGGTTTGCTCCTTGATGACGAAAGAGACTTCCTTTCCAAATCAGGCTTAAAGCTGCTGGCTGATTCAAATTATTATATATACAAAGAAAAGCACATGCTGTACAAGCTGTTTACAAGTGCGTCTGACAAGCTTTTTTTAAGCTGCAGCCTTGGCACATCGGACGGAAAATCCATGCAGCCCTCCATGTATGCGGACAGAATTAAGCAGCTTTTCCCCTTGGTAAGGGAGGAATCTGATTTAATTGAAACCTCAGAGGATGAAAAAATATCAAACAACAGAGGAACCGTAGATTATCTGATAAGCAGCATCAGGGATTACATCGAAGGAGACGGTATTAATCCTGTCTGGAAGGATGCGTATTCATGGTACGAGGCAAATGATGAAGACATTATAAAAATCATCAATGAAGGCATGCTTTACGAAAATAAGGCAGAGAAAATAAAAAGAGAAAATTTAAAAAGCATATACCGTGAGCCGACAACTCTTTCCGTATCTAAAATAGAAAATTTCGCTTCCTGTCCATTCAAATTTTTCATGGACAGCGTCATAAAGCCGCAGCCGAGAATCGTACAGAAGGTGGAATTTTATGACCTCGGAAATATTTATCACGCATCGGTTGAGGAGTTTACGAAAAGACTTGACAGCATGGATATCATGGAGCTGGACAAGGAGAAAATTGACAGCATTTCCGCTGCTGTTACGGACAAGGTGTTAAGCGATAATGAGGCGGATTATCCGGCCTTGGATGCCAATGAACGCAATAAATACATGAAGGAAAAGATAAAGAGGCTGGTAAACAGAGCCGCCTCCACAATAGTCGGTCAATTGAAGCAAGGCAGCTTCAGGACAGCATATACTGAGCTGGTCATAGGAGATGTGGAAATTAAAATAGATGATGAAGTCAGCGTTTATTTTCAGGGAAGGATTGACCGTGTGGATATATTGAGTAAGGATGACAAGCTTTACGTCAATATTATTGATTACAAATCGTCTTTCAAGGACATTGACTTATCGGATGCATTGCAGGGACTGCAATTGCAGCTCTTGGTATACATGTCTGCCATAATTAAAAACGGAGAAAAATTATTCTGCTCCAAGCCGGAAATCGGAGGCGTTTATTATTTTGTGATAGATGATCCCATGATTGATTCGGATGATATGTCGGGAAATGATGTGGAGGCAGAAATAGCGGGCAGGCTTTCACTGAAGGGCTACACCGTGGAGAATGAGGATGTTATAGTCAGCATGGACAGAGACATTTATGATGTCAAAAAGTCGGATGTAATCCCTGTTTCACTGAATAAGGACGGAAGCACCTCCAAGTCATCCAAGACCCTGACGGACAAGGAGTTCAAAATGCTTCTTGAAAAAATTGACGAAGTGGCAAAGGAAAATGCCGAAAGGGTTCTGAAGGGAAACATAGATATAATGCCTTACAGGAAGGTAAACGGAGGGAAGACTCCGTGCAGCTACTGTGAATTTGTTTCGGTGTGCCAATTTGACCCTTCCGTGGACGGCAACAATTACAGGAGAATAAATAAGCTTAAAAAGGATGATATTTTGCGGGAAATAATGCAGGAAGGCGGTGATGTCGATGAAATTCAGTCCTAAGCAAAGAGAAGTCATTGATATCAGAAATAAGAACATATTGGTATCGGCAGCCGCCGGCTCGGGAAAAACCACCGTATTGGTCGAAAGGATAATCAAGCTGATTACGGAGGAAAGAGAAAGCATCGACAGTTTTTTAATCGTGACCTTCACCAATGCCGCAGCAAGCGGTATGAAGCAGAAAATTCACAAGGCACTCATTAAGAAGGTTCAAGTCGGGGAAAACAGGGAGCATTTAAGAAAGCAGCTTAACAATTTAAGCAGGGCAAGTATTTCCACAATCCATGCTTTTTGCATTGATGTTGTGAGAAAAAATTTCCATCTTACGGGCATAGATCCCAATTTCAGAATCGGTGATGTAAATGAGGTTGAGATTCTGCTGAATGAAACAATAGATGATGTTTTGGAAAATTATTATTCATCCAGATCCCGGGATTTCATAAAGCTTGTTGAAAGCTTTACAAGCAACAGGGGAGACGGTGAACTGACAGCCATAATCAAGGACATCTACAGATTTATACTGAGTAATCCCGAGCCGCTGGAATGGTTAAAGGAAAAGGTTGAAGAACATAATTTATCTGTGGAGGACTTTAAAAAATCATCATGGCTCAATGCACTGAAAACAAATATCGGAATCCTGCTTAACGGAGCTGAGGAAAAACTGCAATGGGCATCAGACTTATGTGATGAAGCTGACGGTCCTGCCGTTTATAAAGAAACACTTTTGGAGGATTTAAATAACGTAACGACCTTAAGGGAAGCCCTGTGCGTTGATTTTCAGCAGTTCATACACAATTTGTACAGCCTGTCATTTTCATCTCTCAAATCTCTGAGAGGAAAGCAGAAGGAAGATGTTAATCCTGACAAGCAGGAGGATGTGAAGCAGCTAAGGGAAGAGTACAAAAAGATTATAGGAAACATGAAAAAGATGATACCTGATAAAACACTGGATGAATTTGTTTCCGACATCAACTACATGTATGAGCCAATGAATGCTTTGTATAATTTGATTTCAGATGTTGACAGAGAGTTCAGGCAGCGGAAAATAGATAAGTCCATCGCCGACTTTAACGATGTGGAGCATTATGCGCTTCAGATACTGAGAAATGAGGATGTCAAAGAAAGATACAAAAATAAATATAAGTATATATTTATCGATGAATATCAGGACAGTAACCGTCTTCAGGAGGAGCTTTTAAATTCAATAAAACGAAGCAACAATTTATTTATGGTGGGAGATGTTAAGCAGAGCATTTACCGCTTCAGACTGGCAGACCCGACAATTTTCAATGAAAAATGCGCACAGTACCCGAATTGTGACGACAGAGGTCCGGACAGAAGAATAGATTTAACTCAGAATTTCAGAAGCAGAAAAGAAATACTCAATGGCATCAATTTCATTTTTAATAAAATTATGAACAGGGAAATAGGTGAGGTGGATTACACCGATGAGGTCTATCTCAATCCCGGAGCTGAATTTGCACAAAGTACGGAGTGCTTCACGGAGCTTACAATAATTGATAAAAATAAGGATGAAGCGGATGACATAAGCGAGGAAATCCTTGAAATGAAGCAGGCTGAGCTGGAAGCGGCATTGTCGGTTCAAAAAATCAAGGAGCTTTTGAAAAAGGACAATAATCTGCCTGTGAACAGAAATGCCAATAATGAGATAATAGAAGCAATACCGGAGAAGCTTCAATACAAGGACATTGTTATTTTAATGCGCTCGGTTTCAAAAAGTGCAGGCATATTTGAGGAAATTTTCAGCAATGAGGGTATACCGTTCTACTTTGACGGAGGTCTGGGATACTATGAAACAATTGAAATTCAGATAATTTTAAATTTGCTGAGAATTGTGGACAACATAAGGCAGGATGTTCCTCTTTTAAGTGTTATGAGGTCACCAATCGGTAGCTTTACAACGGAAGAGCTTGCGGAGATACGAATAAACAGCCCTAAGTGCTCCTTCATAGATGCATTGTACAATTATAAAAATAACTTTGAAGATGAGCTTTCGGAAAAGTTAAGAATATTTACGGAAAAAATCGAGCTTTGGAAAAAGAGAAGCAGGTATACCCATCTGAATGATTTTATATGGGAAGTGCTGATGGAAACAAATTATTATTATTTTGTCGGACTTCTTCCAAACGGCAAAATCAGGCAGGCAAATCTGCTGATGCTGACAGATAAGGCTTATGATTTTGAAAAAACATCCATGAGCGGACTTTTCAACTTTCTGAGATATGTAGAGAAGCTGAGGGCTTCATCGGGAGATGCGGGAAGTGCAAAGACACTTGGAGAAAATGATAATGTTGTAAGGATGATGTCGGTGCATAAAAGCAAGGGTCTTGAATTTCCCGTTGTTATATTGTGCGGTCTGAACAAGAGATTCAACAAAACAG
>JAFACY010000151.1 GCA_023425285.1 Bacillota bacterium | reverse complement strand
AGTCATATTTAACAATGACACATAATTTAACCGGTATGGAAGAAAAAACAGAAGTAACTGTGGAAAATTTAAGAGATAAGCTGTTTATATTTCAGGTATTTCCTGCTCAAAAAAGTAAGATTAGCTACATAAGTGGTGAAAATAAATATAAATTTGTTGAAACTGATGAAAAAGGAAAAATTGCTATATTTGAAAGAACCGGTATAAAAGGTGATATTAGCTTTATACCTGAGAATAGTGCAATATATGACACTTTTCTGCTTGCTAATAATAAGCTTAAATCAATGCAAGAAGTTTCAAGTAATAATCTGTACCCTCAAAACAACATTCATTTCAAAAAATCTGATTATGAAACATCATTCCATGTACGACTTATTGATGCTAAAGGCAGATTGCTTATTTATGAAGATACAGTAATAGTTAAGGGAGGAGTGTACAGAAATGGAGTATATTGTCCGGGGGCAACTATTAACGGAAAAAGCGGCCAAGAAGAACAAACAGTAGAACTTTCCGGTTATGAATATGTATTGAAGTTTGATCATAATGAATTTGTTAATGAAGAATATAAAGAGCCAATTACCCCTGATGATAAAATAGAATATGTTTTTGAGGTAAGTATACCGGACAACACCTACTATTCTAAATTTGTAAAGGTGGATAATGCAACCATTCAATTATTTAGAAAAGACCCTCACCCTCAAATCAATGGTGTTCCTGCCGGAGGAGTATTTTTAGAAAGCAAGAGTAATTCGAAAATAGAAAATAACATCAGCATAGCTTCCCAAAAGCTTATAATAGCTGAAAATGAAGCAAAGCTACCTGACAATATAATTATTGAGGATATTTCAAAATCAGCATATGTAAATACATACCTGACATTTAAGGGCGATATTCAAAGTAAATATACTGTTAAATTTTTGGATAAAAAGACCAATGTACGTATTGATTCATTTAGTACAGAAGTAGAGAAATATGAATTTTCTGACAGCGTATTTATTAACAATTTTTTTGATGTGAGGCAGTATGTTTCTGATCTGGAGTTTGGTGAAGTAAGAAGCTTAAATTTGCAAATTGTTGTTGAAAGTAAAGATGGTCTTGAGATTATAAATCTTCCGTCTAATTACAATGTAAGCCGGATAAATGGTGTCAGAAATTTAAGCTCTTTGGAAACGGGCTCACTTAATAAAATCGGACAGGACTTTAAAAGCTCTATTAATGGACCGTCTATGATAAACTCCGGCAGCTATGATGATTATATACAAACAGCTCTTAGCTATTTAAGCGGATTTAAAGTGGATTCTCAAAAGCTCCGCCTGGAAATTACTCCTACTGATAACCCTCTTGTATTTAAAGGAGTTATAATGATGGGAGTAGGTGAGATGGCTAAATTTATGAATTCCGGTGTATATAGCAGGGATAAAAATGCATCATACACATATGACTACATACCCGATTATGGAATATATCAAGGTGATTTCATACATATTAGCAGCATGTATATGAATTCTTACATGGGTGGATATGGATCTAATAAAAAATTATACGGTGGCGGAGCATATTTTGATTGTGAAATATTATATGATATTGATTCAGAAGAGTGGAAAATTGTTGTATTGAAGTCATTTATACATGTGGGAGGGGGCTACCATTACCAAAAAATATATAATACGTGGATAGGACCTGTTCCGGTGACTGCGGAATTTTTAGCAGGAGGAACAGGACAGCTGAATTTAAAGACAGTAACAGAAGGAAAGGATAAGGATAGTATCTCTATAACAGAATTCTCGCCATACGTTTATTTACGGGGATTCGGTGGTGTTGGACGTGATTATAAGGTTGTGAGCTTTAAGGCAGGGGTTTACGGAAAAGCATCAATTGACCAACAATATTTGTGGCTTAAAAGTCCAAAGAAAAACAGTAACGGTCAAAGAATAAAGTTAGCGGGGGAAACAGGAATTGAATACAAGATAAAACTTGTAATAATAAATGTTGGTGGCACATATAAAATAGGATCAGGAAGTAAGACGTGGACATTCAATGACTACAATAACATAAAAAAACAATATGATTCTATACAATATAATTTAGTATTAGACAAACATATGACAGACAGCGAAGGTTTTAATAAACATGCCACTTTTGAAGACAGATCATATTTAGCTGATGAAAGATATTGGAATTTTAGTATGCCAAGGAGATTGTCGTCAGGAGGTATAAGCATTATTCAGTCCAATGCATATCCTTATTCCAATCCTATATTAAGTACTGATGGAGAAATGATGGTATATGTATCGGATATGAACAGCTATGACATAAAGGATACCTCAGTTTGTTTTTCTCTGAAATCAGGTGGTGCATTTTTAGAGGGTGCCGAAATAGATGCTTCTGACTATGCTGACACAGATGTGGTTGTTGACGGCACATCATCTGATGCTGCAGTTGCATGGACAAGGGTTATAACGGATATGGAGCTTATAGAAGGAAGTGAAGCAACAGCAGAAGACATTCAAAACATGCTTTCAGGCACTGAAATTATGGCCGGTATTTATAAAGGCTCTGAATTTGTTACAACACGCCTCACTTACAATTCCATGGCGGATATGTCTCCTGTAGTTGCAACAAACGGAGAAAAAACAATAGTTGCATGGAGAAGCTTCTATGCCGGGGATATTGACAGACCTTTGAGCTTTGACGGCAGAGACAATATAATGTACCGGATATACGATGGCAGTGCATGGAGTGAGGAAAAATGTCTGTATGACGGAAGTATAGATAGTATAAACACTTTTAATGCAAAAATGCTTTCTGATGGTACTTCTGCCATAACTTATGAAGTGACAATGGGTGACACAGATAATGCTGAAATATACTGCGCGATAATTGATGATGAGGGTAATATATTAAAAAATATAAGATTAAGTAACAATGAGGACAGAGATGAAAATCCGCAAATAACATCTGTAGTATTCCCTGATAAGGAACGCTTTGTTATAGGTTATTCAGTCAGGGGAGAAGGAACCGGAGAAGAAACTGCAGGGAACAGCGCAATAAGAGTTACAGCAGTTGATGGAAAGGGAAATATTTATAATGATTTCGAAACTGAAATTGATACGCTCTACAGTAACTTCAAGTTTACAAAGGGTTCAGAGAAAATAGAGAATTTGTCTATAGTATGGGTTCAACCGGAATTTGACTCAGAGGATAATTACAGCCATTTATTATGGGGAAGAAAATTTTTCTTAAATGGTGAAAGCTATATGATTTCTCCTGAAATCAAGTTGTTAAAACTTGACGATAATAATTTGATAGATCATTATGATGCATATGTTAATAATGCCGGAAAAATTGGCTTCATGCTTCAGACAACAGATTATAATACGGCAGATAAGTATAGCAATATAATTTATGGACAGACCGAATACAAAAATAATATATCAATTGAAGAAATTTATTATAATCGTAATGAAATTATTCCCGGAAATGAAATGCCTCTTATGTTCCGAATTTACAATAGCGGAATAGAGCCAATTAATAGTTTAAATATTAATTTCGGAGGAATAGTTCATGAATTTGGAGCCGGAGATTACATCATGCCGGGACAGTACAAGGATATCAATATATTTTACTTGGTTCCTGAAACAATTACGGATGCTGCATATTCAGTTACAGGGCAATATCCTTCATCTTTGGATATTGCCTCAGGGAACATTAAATTAAATGTTCCTGATATAGGCATATACGGTATTAATGTTGTCAAGGAAGCTCAAAGAGAGAGAATGTTCAGTGTAATGCTTCACAATAATACTTTTTCAAAGCTGACAGAAGGAAAGTATACAGTAAAGCTTTATGCATATGATAGCCCTGACACTGAAGCAGAGCCCATTGCAACAGAAACAATAAGTGATGCAGCTTCGCTGAATATGATTAATAACGGTATGTTCATCAAGAATGTATTGTTAGACGAAGAGGCATTGCAAGGTATACTTAATGAAGAAGGAGAGATACCTGACGACGGAGAGTGGATATTTTTCAAGGCAGCTATAGAAGAAGACGGTGAAGAAATTGAAGATGCTGATATGTCAAATAACTGGGACTATGTTAAAATAAGAGGGCTTATCGGCAAGAACATGGAAAGGGTTTCGCTTGCAAGCAGGATGAAATCTCAATCAGGAAAGGCATCGGTGCAGGTTGAGCTTACGAATAATTCCATGAATGAAATATCCGGCGGAACTATTGTAGTAAGCTTGAAGAATGAAGACGAGAAGATAATTGAAACGAAACGTCTTGGTGATAAAACTTCATTGGTTGTAGGAGGCGAAGAAACTTTCAGTACGACATTTGACTTTAACAGTGAGGGTTCTTCATTTGATGCAGTGTATATAGCTGAAAATCCTGATAACGGCAAGGACAAATCAGGACGTGACAGTACAAAGAAGGATTATATCAATCCGTTCAGGGACGTAATTGAATCTGACTGGTTCTATGATGCTGTTAAATTTGTGCTTGAAAACGGACTTATGATTGGAACAGGCGCGGATACGTTCGGACCCGAATTGCTTGTCACGCGAGGTATGCTTGTTACGATACTTCACAGACTGGAAAATAATCCGGCAGCGGTAAACGGAAATTTCACAGATGTCAGACCGGAGGACTATTACTATGATGCGGTGAACTGGGCTCGGCAAAACGGCATAGTATTGGGTATGGATGAAACAAAATTCGGTCCTGATGAAGGCATAACAAGGGAGCAGTTTGCAGCAATTCTTTACAGATACTATCTGTATAAAAATAATGATGTGGCAGGTATACAAACAGATTTGTCTGAGTTTGAGGATGATGATCTGATATCATCATATGCACTCCCCGCATTGCAGTGGGCGGTGGGAGAAGGACTTATCAAAGGGAGGGCAGAGCACATCCTTGCACCGAAGGGCAATTCGACCAGAGCTGAAACAGCCGTAATACTGCAGAGATTTATAGAAGGAAACAGATAACAAGCATAATAAAAATGACGCAAGTTAAAAGCCTGCGTCATTTTCATTGTCATTGAAAAGAGATTCAATTAATTTTTTCACCTTTTCGTTGCTCACTTTATATATGATTTCCAATCCGTTTCTTTCACCTGTTATGATGCCGTAGCTTCTGAGCTTTGACAGGTGCTGGGAAATAGTTGATTGGGGCATATTTAAACAGTTTTGAATATTGGACACGTTACTGCCGTTACAATTTATCAAGCCATGCACTATACATAATCTTACAGGATGAGCTAATGCTTTCAGTATTTCAGCATATTCAATCATAATTTTTTCATTATCTTTAAAATTATTCATATAAACCTCCATTGTCAGGTATAGACATTATACATAAGATTACATAAATTAGCAATATAAAAAGACCGTAATTTACAAGGATACTGTAGGTTCCATCACTGTAAGTGAGTCGGAGAAGGTATTCAGATTTGCAATTGCACCTATGGGGATTGCCATTTTGTAAAATCCGTGGCCTGATGCCAGATTTGTCATGAGGGGCTTCCCTAAGGGTATCATCACATCGTTTATTATATTATTATAGTCTCTGTTGTAATTTGCATAGCAGCCGGAGCATTCTCCCATTATGATTCCGGCACAATCCCTGAATTTGCCTGCGTGTATCATGTGGGTCAGCATTCTGTAAATGCGGCTTGCCGCCTCGTGGGTTTCTTCAACCAATACAATTTTGCCTGTCGTATCAATCTCAAAGGGAGTTCCCAGCGAGTCCACAAACGATGTCAGGTTGCCGCCGACTATGGGACCTGTTACATTTCCCGGCGATCTGCTTATTATGGGCATTCCGGCAGGATTTTCAAGGCGTCTCGGAGAAGTAAGCGTTGAGGTTGCCGTAAAAAATTGGTTGAAGTTGTATGCCGGAGTGGAAGGTCTGAAATCTATGAGCAACAGGCTGTGAAATGTAATTAAATCTGAAAATTGGTACAAAGTATTCAGCAATATTGTTATGTCACTGTATCCGGTGATAATCTTTGGGTTGCGTCTTATTAAATCATAATCAAGGTAAGGAATAATATCTGATACACCCGTACCGCCTCTCGTAGGTATGATAGCCCTGACATCCGGGTTCATAAACATACTCATTAAATCCAATGCCCGCTCTGCCGGTGATGCAGCAACAATGCCGGCATCCGAATATACAGTATTGCCCACTAAAACATTAAACCCCATTTCATTAAGGGTTTGTATTCTTGAATCAATTGTTTCGGCATCCCGTGGACTGCCGAGGGTAACTATTCCTACGGTATCACCTGCCCGAAGAATTGGTGGTCTGATAGCCATTTACATCCTCCTTGTATTTAGTTGTTTATCTAACCATTATATGAAGATATATAAGTCTTGGTTAACTATCTTAAAAGAGCATTAAAAATACATTAAAAGATTCATAATGCTATTGTGTATACATAATATATATGGTATAATCCGCTGGAAATTTGTTGAAGTAAATCTATCTTTTGGTGGCAATCCATGAATATAATTGTTAAATTTTTGTCTAAGAGCATTATTGAGAAAAAGTTCAGATCATTTATTATTATATTTTCTGTCATGATATCGGCAGCCTTATTTTTTGCATCAAGCGGGTTAGCAGGAACAATGAGCAGCATGTACGAAGACCTGATTAAGATGCAGACGGGTATGGCGGATCTTCTTATTTTCCCCGACAGGAATTCTCCGTCAGATACATTTAAAATCAAGACTGACAAAATAGACGGAGTTGCCTATACAGTGGGAGATTTATCCGTGGGCGGAGTCTATAAATTGTCCGAAGAAGAAAGCAGACTGTCGGGTGCAAAGACAGAAAAGCTCTATATAAAGGGATTTGATTTAGAAGAATTAGAAAGACTGAATCCTGTAAATTACAGCCAAAAGGCAGTTGGCAGAGATTTTACGGACAATTGCATTATTTTAAGCAAAATATTTGCTGATAAGCATGGCTATGAGGTTGGAGAAAGAATTGAAATAGAAGTAGGCGGTATTAAAAAAATACTGACCGTATTGGGTATTTCAAGACCGACAGGTATATTTCAGCACTCTCCTCAGTCTGACAGCATGATGGCTGTAATGCCTATGGATACACTTGCCTCAATGTTTAACATGAGAGGAAAGGTTCACAATGGATATGTGGTGCTTGAAGAAGGAGCAGATATCCTCACCGTTAAGAGTGAACTGAGCGATCTTTATTCAAGATATGTTGTCAAGGAGCCGTTTACGGTTGAAGAAATTCAGGAATACATGCAGTTCATCGTTGTGCCCTTATACATGATGACGATGATGGTTCTTTTCATAAGCATATTTATTATTTATTCAACCTTCAAGGTCATAACGACGGAGAGGCTTCCCGTTATAGGTACATTCAGGAGCATAGGTGCCACGAAGCGGATGACGGACATTGTGCTTGTAGGAGAAAGTGTCGCTTACGGAACAATCGGAGGGATACTGGGGGTTATGGGAGGTATTGGTGTTTTGTATCTCATAACTATGATAATGGCTTCGGATCCATACAACGGACAATTGGAGGTATCGATTAAATTTGGACTGATACAGATAATAAGCACATTTATATTAGCAATATTGGTTGCAATAGTCAGCTCATGGATTCCCATAAGCAAAGCATCCAAAATTCCCATAAAGGATTTAGTGCTGAACCAGACCGAAATAAAAACCGTTAAAAAAGGGAAAAAGGCCGTTATAGTGTCATTAATGCTGATTTTATCCTTTGCCTTGCCGTTTGTCACACCAAAATCCGTGTCAGCTCTCATGTATGCTTTATCACTGATTGTTACATTTGCGGCGGTAATTATATGCGTCCCCTTCATCACAACACATATTTTGAAAATATTTGAGAATGTATATGGCTTCATATTTGGAAACATTGGCTGTATTGCAGTTAAAAATCTGAAGGATAACAAAAATATACTTAACAACATATCTCTTTTGGCAATCGGGATATCAGTGATTCTCATGATTAATACAATCAGCTACAGCGTTGGTATCGAGGTGCTGAACGGATATAAGGACTGGAAATTTGATATAATGGTCAGCTTAAACGGTGACAGGAATGCGAAACAGGTGCTCCGTAGCATTGACGGTGTGGAAGGCACATACGGAGCCTATGAAAGCTGGCAGGGTATTAAGGTTGCGGATACCGATTACCGCATATGGTATTTGCAGGGCATCGATATGAGTAGGTACAGAGATTATGTGGCATTTCGTCTGCAAGGCAGGGATGATTATGATGAAGTATTTAAAAAGCTTGATGAAGGAAGATATATTGTAATTGCCATGATGGCAAAAGAAAGTCTGAATGTTGAAATTGGAGATGAGCTTGTACTTGAAATGAATGCAGGTAAAAAAACATACGAGATAATCGGATTTTTTGACTCCATAATGCAAAACGGAAGCAACGCGTTAATTTCTCAGAAATACTTCAAGTCTGATATGAATCAGCCTTATTATAACAGGTTTTTTGTAAAAACATCCAAGGACCCTGAGCTTGTTCTCACATCCATTAAAGAAAAATTTATGAGACGCGGCGTATGGGGAGATACCATAAGAAACATGGAGAGAATGAATTATGAAGCAAACAATCAGTTTATGATCATCCTGAAAGCATTTTCGGTTCTGGCAATGATGATAGGTATTTTCGGAGTTTTCAACAACTACATGATCAGCTTCATTGAACGAAAGCGCACAATAGCCATACAGCGTTCCGTGGGGCTCAGTAAAAAGCAAACCTTGAAAATGATATTCATTGAGGCATTGACGGGAGGCTGCATAGGTGCGATGGTAGGAATTATAGGAGCATTTATGATGCTTTGGTCTGTACCTAAAATTATGATGGCGATAAAGGTTCCGTTAGCCATACATTATAAATTTGATTTGTTCGTTATATCCTTAATCGGCGGGATAATAATTTCTGTGATTGCTTCCATAGGTCCGGCGTTAAAAACATCTAAATTTGATATTATTGAGGCGATTAAGTATGAATAGGGAGGACGCCATGGGAAATATAATAGAGGTCGAAAAGCTTTTTAAAACATATATGTTAGGCACGGTACCGGTGGAAATATTGAAGGAAATAAATCTGTCCGTCATTAAAGGAGATTTTATTACGATAATGGGACCGTCCGGTTCGGGAAAAAGCACCTTGCTGTACCTGATCGGAGGTCTGGATAAACCAACATCGGGCAAAATATCCATAAAGGGACAGGACATTTCTGTATTGTCGGATGAGGAGCAAAGCATAATGAGGCGCAGAGAGGTTGGCTTTGTATTTCAATTTTATAATCTGGTACCAAATCTGACAGTGGAGGATAATATAATGCTTCCCATATTGCTGGACGGTAAAAAAATAAAGAATTACCGCGGCAAGTTAGATGAAATACTCGAAGTGGTTGAGCTGTCTGAGAGGAAAAATCACACACCGAGAGAACTGTCGGGCGGACAGCAGCAGAGGGTTGCAATAGCCAGGGCACTGATTAATGAGCCGGATATAATTCTGGCAGATGAGCCTACAGGAAATTTAGACAGCAAGACATCTGATGAGGTTATGAAGCTTCTGCAGCGTATAAATAAAGATAAAGGAAAAACAATTTTGCAGGTCAGCCACTCTCAGGAGTCGGCTAAATACGGCAACAGGATAATTAATGTGAGAGATGGAAGGGTGTGGGAATAAATGATATTAAAAAAACTTATTTTAGTCTTGATTATATTATTGAGCTTAAGCGTGTACGGGTGCACTCCGAAGGAATCGGCTGCTCCCGTAGAAGAAGTTGATTTGTCACAGGAAAAGAAAATAATTGAAAGCTTCGGAATTATAAAAGCTGAGGATTCAACGGATATTATAATTGATTTTACATCGGTTGTTACGGACGTGCCGGTGAACAACGGTCAGCATATCAGGCTTAACGACCCTGTTCTGACACTGGATATGTCACAATATGAAGCGCAGATTTCTGATATTAAAAGTCAGCTTAATATAGCCGAATTGGAATATGAACAAATTAAGCTGAGCAGTGAAGGCAGTCAGCAGACTGAAATAGATAAGCTTAAAAATAATCTGGAATTTGCCGAGCAAATGTATTTGACAATAATGAATGAATTTAACAATAACGAGAGTTTGTACAACGAAGGAGTAATTTCGGAGGACACACGCAATCAATCCAAAATGAATTTAAATGAAAGCAAAAATAAGGTTGATAATATTAAATTTGAAATGCGCAATATTTTAGATTCAATAAACAAAAAAGCTGAATCTGAAGGAATAAAGGAAGCTGTTCAGATGGAAAACATCATGCAGTTAAAGAGCAGACTTGAGATTCTGGAAAACAAGCTGAATAAAGCGTACATCAAAGAAAATCAGATAGTTTCTCCTTACGACAATGCTGTAATTTATGACATTCAATATGAGACGGGACACATCACGGATGCTTCTAAAAAAGCTTTCAGTATATCCAATCTTGACAGCCTGATAATTGAAGCTGAGGTGGTGGAAGAATTTATAAAGGATGTACATGTGGGAGCAAGGGTTAGAATTGTTCCTGTTGCCGACAGAATGCGTGAATATGAGGGAAGTGTCAAATATATTTCACAGATGGCATTCAGCAATAACGGTGAAACCATAGTTCCGGTTAAAATTTCAATAGATAATAATGATTCGTTCTTATTACCTAATTATAATGTTGATGTGTATATTATGCCATAGTTTATAGACCTTTAATGCTTCAGACCGCTTCATTACCAATGAAGTGGTCTGAGCACGGTTAAAATTTCATTTTATTTCATTTAATATATCATCAATATCATCCGTCTTCTTGTATTTCTTCCCCTCTATTTCCATAAAATCATTTAATTTCATGCTTTGAGCAGTTTCTGCCCTTATTTGATCCATAGGTTGCTTTGCTTCCGTCAATATCATTTCGTTAAATTTCTTTTTCATTTATAACCTCGTTTTTATT
>JAFACY010000137.1 GCA_023425285.1 Bacillota bacterium | reverse complement strand
CTATTGTGTATATATCGTACTCCTTTAGAACCTTGAGCATATTATCCACATCCTTAATAGGAATGGCAGTTGTCTCATTCATCTTTTGTACGACTTCTATATCACTCGGATACGTTATAAGTCCGTTATCATCCTTTACATTTATTACTAAGGCGTTAATTTCAGTGCCTACGGCTATACCTATGATTCTTTCAAATCTGTTGGCCTTATCCGCACTTGCGAGAAGCTGATTTGCCTTTGCGGTGTCCTTATCGGCAAGAGCCTTTACATATGCACCGTAAGCATCAATATTTTCTTTATTCAATTCGTTGCCTGCGGTGTGTCCCGTAGCATACAATGATTTTACTTCAACCTTTTTCTTTTCTCTTTCTTCTCCCACAGGAACCAACGGAACATAGAATTCTTTTAATTCCTCTTTTCTTTTTACTTCAAGCTCAACTCTTTCCTGAAGCTTTTTTTCCATCTCCTGCTTTTGTTTTTCTTCTTCGGATATCTCCGGCTCAGCAGGCTCGGAAGGAACCTCCGCAACGGGTTCACTTTCTTCGTTGGGTATGGGTGGATTTGCACTGACCTGACCGGTACATCCGGTCAACATAGATAAAATTAGTAATAATATAATTGCTTTTCTTGATTTCTTAAACATAAATCCTCCTTATAATGTTATGTAGATACTGAAATAACCATACCCTTAATATATCTTATTGATTTGTATGTTTAATTTATGATTAATTTTATCACATTTAAATTTTATAGGCAATAAACATTACAGGTTTTTTCTATTTTCGACAATGTAATTTTTAACAAAATATTTATGTTTTACCTTGACAGAATTTTTTTGAAATAATATAATTATTTATCAAAAATTGGGAGGTTACATATGTTAACTGCAATTGTAGGAATAAACTGGGGTGACGAAGGAAAGGGCAGAATGGTTGATTTGCTGTCTGCCGAATATGATATAGTATGCCGCTACCAGGGTGGAAATAACGCAGGTCATACTGTTGTAAATGAATCCGGAAAATTCATACTCAATCTTCTTCCGTCCGGCATATTGAGGTCAGAAGTTGTAAATATTATGGGAAACGGAATGGTCATCGACATCGAACATCTTCATAATGAAATAAACAAATTAAGAGAATCCGGTATAAAAATTACTCCGGACAACTTAAAAATCAGTGACAGGGCAATTATATGCATGCCATACCACGTTAAGCAGGACGTTTTGGAAGAGGAACGCCTTAAGGATTTAAAATTCGGTTCCACAAAACGAGGAATAGCTCCCGTATACGGCGATAAATATCTGAAAAAAGGAATCAGAATGGGAGATTTGTTTAATGAAGAAGCGTTGAAGGAGCATTTAGGCCAGGTCGTTGAATGGAAAAATTTAATGATTGAAGGCGGATACAAATCCATAGAATTTTACCCTGAGGATATGTTTGACTGGCTCATGAAATATTCAAAGGATCTGAAGGAATACATATGTGATGTGGGATTGTACCTGAATGATGCAATAAAAAGCGGCAAGAAAATAATGTTTGAGGCGCAGCTCGGTGCTTTAAGAGACATAGATTTCGGCATATACCCATACACTTCTTCATCCTCTACAATAGCTGCATATGCTCCTATCGGTTCAGGAATACCGGGACAAAAGCTCGACAATACATTGGGTATAATGAAGGCATATTCATCCTGTGTGGGCGAAGGACCATTCACAGCAGAAATGTTCGGAGAGGAAGCCAAGGCCCTGAGAGAAGCAGGCGGAGAATACGGAGCTGCTACGGGACGTCCTAGAAGAGTGGGACCTTTCGACGTGGTTGCTTCAAGATACGGTGTTCAGGTTCAGGGTGCTGACACACTGGCTTTGACAAAGCTTGATATATTATCGTATCTGGAAGAAATCCCCGTGGTTACAGGCTATGAAATCAATGGAAAGGTAACGGAAAATTTCCCGATGGGCACTGATTTAAACGCAGCAAAGCCTGTTATAGAGTATTTAAAGGGATGGAACTGTGATATCGGAGGCTGCCGTAAGGAAAGTGACCTGCCGAAGGAATGCTATGACTATATCAAGTATATAGAAGAAAAGGTTGGCAGCAAAATCAAGTATGTTTCTGTGGGAGCGGAAAGAGAAAGCTATTTAACGATGGAATAGCGATAGATTGGTGATTGATAAGCAATGGAAAAGATGAGATTGTGGTCTCATCTTTTTAATTTTGGTTTTATTATTGTTATGTAGTAATTTATAAACATTGAAAATGCATAATCGTAAATTATAAACAATATTTGTCCTGCAAGTATCATCCACCATGTGAGCTTAAACGGGATAAATGCTCTTATTGCCGTATACATTACAAACAAGGCAATGTTAAAGAACAATATTTTTGCAAAAATCAATGCTGTTTTGTTTAGTATTTTCGTCTCAAACAAATGCTTGACGTAGCTGTACAGTCCGAAAAATGCCACGTATGTTACAAATTCAAACTTGTTGAAGGACAGGAAGAATCCCAGCAGGCAGGACGCGATATAAAACAGCAGCCCGCTTTTTCCGCCAAATTCAACTATTACCACTCCTACCAACAGGGCGGCAGCAGCAAACAAAATAATTGTATTTGTTTCTATAACCGACGAAAGTATTATAAAAAGCTGGTTTAATCCCAACAGCACTCCCAGATATGCTATTTTGCTCTTTAACAGCATGAAATCAAATCTCCTCCCAGGCATTCACACAGGCAGTCTGCACAAATAAGCTGTGTGCAGCAGTCCACGCTGTTTGAAGATCTCCTGTTATAGTTGTACGCCTTGTTCTGGTACGTTTGCTGCATATTTAATATCTGATTTAGAAAATTCTTATATTCAAAATTATTCGGCTCCATTCTTACCGCGTTCTGGACAAATTGCATACCTTGCCCTAAGGAGCCCATATTTACATAGCAAACTCCCATGAGATAACTCCATTCCGCATTTCTTATCTTTACGCCGTTCAATACTCTGACGGCTTCATTGAATCTTCCCGTCTGAATAAGCTGTCTGACGTTGAACAAGCTGCCTGTACTGTCCTGACCCGAATTATTGCTGTAATCGTATGAATTTGAATACGAGCTTGATGAGCCACCGTTCATTATTTCATCGTAAGCCCATTGTATTTCTTTAAATTTTTCCTCGGCAAGATCCTGCAGGGGATTATTTTCATTCATATCAGGGTGATATTTTTTAGCTAATTTTCTGTATGCACTTTTTACTTCTTCCTTGGATGCACCTCTTGACAGTCCAAGCACTTCATATGGGTCTCTCATGCGTCTGCTCCTTCTTATCTAACTTATTTAGTATGCCTGAATAAATAATATTATCAATGACACCTTTGTCCTGTACCAGCGGAAGTTTTTCTATTTCTTCGCTTAAAAATGATAAATTAAGCATTAACAAATCCTTGGCGTATTGCTCCTTATTGTCTGACTGCATGAGGTTAAAGGGATTGTATGATTTATTTTTCTCATCCTTTTCCATATCTTCGTATGCATCCAGCAGATATATAAATTTACCTAAGTAAAAACCTATTTTTCTTAAGGTTTTTTCCCAGTTGTCCTTCTTGTATAAAAATATTTCTTCCATCAGGTAACCGAATTCATTGGATACCTTGTCAACATCATCGGTATTGCTCTTTTCAAGCTCAGAAATATTGCTAAGTCTCTCCTTAATAATTTCAGCTTTTTCAGCAAGCTTGCTTTCAGCCTTTTTATACTCTCCCGACAATGACTTCAAAATCAGCAGCGATTTGTAATCTCTGTCATCATGCCAGTCATCAAGCAAATTGTAATATGTCAGAATTATATTAAGGGATGCTGCGTATTCGGATATTTCGTTTTGTATAATCAGCTGCTTTTCACTGGGGTGGACCATGCATCTTTCGCTGTATATTTTATTTTCAGGCTCGTAGAGAGAGCTTAAAAGCAATATAAGAAATGTCATATCATAATTCAATGTCATTCTTGCTTTATTGCTATATTCTGATTTAAGTGTCTTGCACAGACCGCAGTAATAGCCCTTGTAGCTGTAGTATTCTTTAAACTTCAATTCCGGCTTGTTTATTGTAACATATCCAAACAAATATTTCACTCATTTCTGTCTTCTTATTTTATCTCATTTTAATATATTTAATATATTTTCAACCTGCACCTTAACACCTGTCTGCAGGCATGCTTCATCAATTATAAATTTATTTGAATGTATGGGATACACCTCATTTGCACCCGCAGTCCTGCAACCCAAATTAAAAAAACAGCTCTTTGAATGCAGACAAAAATACGAAAAATCCTCTGTTCCCATATCAGGATATTCAATTGTTTTTACATTTTCCTTTCCCAATACATCTTCAGCGGTCTTTCTCAGTAAATCAACTGCCTCGTCGTTATTAATCAGCGGACCGTAGCTTTCTCTGAAGCTTACAATTCCTTCCGTCCCCAGTGCCGCAGTCGTATTTTCGACTATCTCTGAAATTCTTTTTTTCATAAATATACGTGTTTCCGGGTCAAGAGTACGTATCGTTCCGTACATGAAGACGTCGTCAGGTATGATGTTGCTCTGTGTTCCTCCGTGAATACTGCCAATGGTTACAACCGCAGAATTTAACGGTGATACATTCCTGCTTACTATGGTCTGAAGCGCCGTTACAATGCTGCTCGCAGCAACGATTGGATCTGCTCCGTTATGTGGCTGCGCTCCGTGACATGATTTACCTTTCACATTTATGCTCACCTCATCGGATGCCGCCATCATTTTTCCGTACTTTATGCCTATCGTTCCCGTTTCAAGAGTCGTACTTACATGGAGACCAAATACGAATTCCACGTCTGGATTTTTCAGGCATCCGTGTTTTATCATTCTTTCTGCGCCTCCTGTTGTTTCCTCCGCAGGCTGGAAAAAGAATTTAACATCACCGTTTATTTTATCTTCCATGGATTTTATAATTTTAGCTGTCATCAAAGCAATTGCTGTATGAGCATCGTGGCCGCAGGCATGCATTACACCTTCGTTCAGGGATCTGAAATCAAAATCTGCCTCTTCCTTAATCGGAAGTGCGTCTATGTCAGCCCTCACCCCTATACATTTTGAACCGGCACTCTTGTTCCTTCCTCGTACTATTGCCACAACACCTGTTTCGGCAACACCCTTTTCGTATTCTATGCCCCATGCATTCAGGTAACGGCATATTCTTTCCATTGTTTTGTATTCGCTGCCGCCCAGCTCGGGATTCTGGTGAAATTCACGCCTTATATCTATAAGCTCGGTATTATCTATTGTGTACATTAGCCCTCTCTTCCACAGGCTGCAACAACCTGTAAAATCTCAAAATTTATAATTTCAACTGCCATTTTATCAGATTAATCTAAATTTAAGCTTATGCTTTAAGTAAACAGGGGAATGCAACAAATTTGTCTGCTCTCTTCTTTCGCACAAATTTGGCATTCTGTGTATTTGACCTACCGCCATCTGT
>JAFACY010000130.1 GCA_023425285.1 Bacillota bacterium | reverse complement strand
TTAGGTCTTTATTTATATTACTACAACTATAATTCAATAACACACGAACTCTGTCAGATTTCAAAGTAGTTTCTGCATGCTTGTAAAATTTTCTCTCTTATCTCTATATCGTCTACATCACCAATCTTATTTAGCAATCTGTTGTGAGAAACAGTACGTATTTGATGTATCATTGCTACAGATGGTTTTTGCAGTCCTGTTGCTTCTGTTGATAGTGCTACTTCAGTGGGATATATCTTACTTCCTGTTTTAATACTGGAAAAAGGAAGAACGGTTGATACAGGAAGATTATGATTAACTGCATTATTTGATATAATAAGTACTGGTCGCATGCCACGCTGTTCGCTCCCTTGGACCGGGTCAAGGGAGCAAAAATAAATTTCCCACTTGTTTACCATTCTCCTGCCACCTCATTATCTATTTCATTGAAATCTTCTGAGCATTGGATTGTTCTCATCAAAAAATCTTTATCTTTTCCTGCTTCAGACATAAGTTTGTCATACTCAAGTTTCTTAGTCTGTTCTAAATAATCATCAATTGCTTTCTTTATTGCATAGTTTATTGAAGGTACTTGTTTTTCTTTTACAAGAAATTTTAATTCTTCAAAGGTTTCTTCAGTCAAGGTTGCGGTATATCTGACCGTTTTTTTGTTGTTCATATTAATCACCTCATTTTTATTATATGATTAACCATCAATTATGTCAACATATTAAGATTCGTTTTATGATGATAAGATTGATGCCCTTTTTAGAGATGATACCATATAGAACAGTTCGTCTATATACATTATCAATTTCAATGAATTTATTTCAGTATCATAGTTGTCAGACTGTCCATGAAATATTTTATGTCTGCTAAAATCATGAACTCCTTCAGGCTTTTCAGGGTTAAATCTAACATAGAAGGAATCCATACAATTAAAAGCATAAGTGACAATAAATTCATCTAATTCCTTTGCCCTCTCCTTAAAATTGTTATACAAAATTCCAAATTTAAATGCTGTTATATCATAATTTTCCCTCATAAAATCCCGTATAATACCCTCAATCATTAGTGCCCACACCGGAACCGACAGAGAGTACATTTGTAATTTATGAGCATAGAAAGCATCCTTAACCTTCTTTCCCCATTTATTAAAGCACTCTGATTCATTCCATCCGTTTATTATATCTTCAAGTTCTTTGTACTCATCAGCTCTATAATAATCAGATATTATATCATCAACATCATTTTGTTTCAGCGTCTCCTTGTTTTCATAGATATAATCAATTACTTCTATAGATAGTGAGCTTGTAAACCACCATCCAAACTGCAACATGGTCTCTGCCTTTTTATTTAAGTTCTTACTGATATTTTTTCTTGCAAATAGAATCTCTTGTGTTTCAAATAAAAATGGTCTTATTTTACTAATGATATCCTGCTGCACATATGCAAAATTATATAGCTTGTCATAATGTGTAAAGTTAAGTATTTTGTTTAATTCTGCCCCGAATATTTGTATATGGTTCTGAACACCGCTGCTCATAACATTTTTAAGTGCTTCTTGCTCTTCAAATACTTTTCTGACATATTCCATGTTGATTGGCTGCAATATATCTTTTATAACCTTAATTTCAGAATAATAGTTTCTGATTGTTTCATTATAGATATTTATTGATGGGGTTAATGCAGAAGACATTGATATTAACGATTTGATTTGTATTGGATTAATAACTTCAATATATGTTCCTATTATATTTTGCATTTTGCTTGCAGTTGCAGCCAATTCAGTTAGTGAAGAATTCCCCATAATATTTTGATACATCGTCATATCAACCAAATGGGGTCTCGCTATTTCTGCTATTCTACTCATTTTTGATACTAAGTCCATGCTTGGTAATAAATTTTTATAGTGATCAGCAAAATATAATTTAGGCTTCAATTGCTCAGATATTTTTTTCGTATGTTCTTTATATTTTTCTGTTTCTTTTTTATGTATATGGTGGAATTTTGTAAAGAAGTCATTATTTTTTTCAGATATCTCTTCTTCAAATTCCTTGAAATCATCTGAACTATATATAATCTCTTCACCCATTTTTTTCAGGTCATCATCTGAAAAGCTTTCTATATCATCAAAATTAAGAAAAGGAAAATCGTCTTCAGAATAAATAAGCTTTTTATTATTATTTATTATTTTCAGAACCATTATACAAAATGACTTTCTATAATTTCTTGTTTCTTCAAAAGCCTTTTCATAAGCGATTGAAGCATTCATACTATAGTAAACAGGTATTTTCAGTTTTCTGCCATTCCAATTTACAGTTACTAACTTTATTGCTCTTTTATGGACTTCAATTATATCTCCGACATTTGTAGCTCTCTTTATATTTTCAGACTCTTTCTTCACACAAACCACCCCTTATTCAAATACTGTTAATCACATTTTACAACATATTTATTTATTTTTCAAATATGAGGATACCAAATCAATTACAACTCTTAAGAGAAAGCTGGAATTAGTTTTTTGACGTAGGTAAATATCTGATTATACTGTAACTGATATGGTATCCGCCGAAGAGGTGTCCGGATATATTTTTCCATATTAGGCATTCCGGGAATGAAAATATTTTGAAAATTAGTTTGACTTTTCATACAAGGTAGATTACAATGCTTTAATATATAAAAATATACTGATAATATTTACCCGCCGGGGTTTGGTTTTCGTGTAGTAGGCCTGCGTTACACAACGCAGACCTTTTTTTATTTTAAGGAGGTATACTATGTATGAAGGAAAAACAAGTACACTATTCAGAAAATATGCAATCCCGCAGATGATCGGGTTACTGTTTAACTCTGTTTATCTGATTGTGGATGGTGTTTTTATCGGTAACCGTCTGGGAAGAGATGCAATGGCAGCTGCGGCAGTATCTGTTCCGTTTATTGAAATACTATTATCCATCTCTATGGCTGTTGCATCCGGTGCAGGGATTATGATTTCCAATTATATCGGGAAAAAGAATAAAAAAGAGGCTGTCAGGATATTCAATATTGCAATATGGGTGCTGGGAGCTATAAGTATTTTGATTGTCGTATTGGGTAATGTTTTTATCAATCCACTGGCGGAGCTTTTAGGATCTACGCCTAAAATTCATAAAGCAGCTGTAAAATATTTGTGGTATATTATTACATTTTCTCCGTTCCTGCTGTTCAGCTTTTTATTGGGAGGACTTGTCAGAAATGACGGTAGACCTAAGCTGGCAATGTTTGCACTTGCATTTGGTTCAGTTTCCAATATTGTTTTGGACTATGTCTTTATGTATCCGTTAAATATGGGGATTGCCGGAGCTGCATTGGCTACCGCTTTGGGACCGATCTTCAGTGTTATAATTTTATTGCCGCATTTTCTGCAGAAAAAGGGCAGCTTGTACTTTGCAAGGGTTCACATGGACGACAGGAGCATACGACAGATTTTTGTGTTAGGCTTTCCTTCTTTTATTATGGAATTTACCATCGGTATCATAACTTTTATCTATAATATTGCCATCATAAAGAATGGTTATGGTGAAATCGGGCTTGCAGCTTACTTGGTTATAGGCTACCTGATGCTGATTATTCTCACTATATTTCTGGGGATGGCAGAAGGACTGCAGCCGGTTTTCAGTTACTTTACCGGTACGGGAGAGACAAGGCGGAACCGTGATATGCTTTCATTTGCAGCTAAGATATTTTTAAGCACAGGTGTTGTTTGCTATGTGCTCATTGTTTTCTTTGCACGGGATTTCTTTTCCGTCTTTACACCTGAGGATATAGAATTGATTTCATTTGCAGAGAGCAAAAGCCTGGTATATTTCAGCGGATTTTTCCTTGCAGGCTTTAATATTTTAATGATTTCATTCTGGCAGTCTACTCAGGTTACAAAGCAGGCTATGAGTGTATCTCTTATGCGAAGCCTCATTGCTCCGCCTGTTTTTATCATGATTCTCCCCGTATTTTTCGGCAGCGGAGCCATATGGATATGTCATTCACTGAGTGAAGCAATAACCGCATGTGTGGCGTTTTCTATGCTGATTGCAATACGACGCAGAGCACATCCCTAAGCCCCTCCATAAAGCCCCGAATGAATAATATTGACTTGATTTCAATATTATGCTAAAATCGGACTATATTTTTAAATATTAATTATGATTTAAATATATTCAAGTTTTCTAGGGTTCCGCAGTCTTTACTGGCAGGTCCGAGAGAAAACACACAGTTGCTGTGTACACGGAGGGATAAAAGCCTGGGAGGTATTGACTGATATTTCCTATGGCTTTAATTTTATTAAGGAGGAAAGTTATGACAAGATTTGTGATTGAAGACGCATTTTGGGAGCTGTTTCCGAATGCAAGAATTGGAATTGTTGTATGTAAAAATATTGATAATAAAATAGTGGATGAAAATCAGTATCAGGCATTACTGCTCGATGCAGAAAAAGAAGTACCCAGGCATTTACCGGACCCGGATTTCAGTAAAAATGATGTAATACGTGTGTGGCGCGAAGCTCTGCAGAAATTTAAAACAAAAAAAGGAGCCCGTTCCTCCATTGAAGCGCTGCTTAAACGTGTGGATAACGGAAATCACATCGGAACTATAAATCCACTGGTGGATATTTATAACTCTGTTTCGCTCAGATACGCACTGCCGTGCGGCGGAGAGGATATCGATACATTTGTGGGGGATATCCGATTGACACGTGCTGCCGGAGGTGAGGATTTCATTACACTGGGCTCTGACGAAAGTGCACCTCCCTACGAAGGAGAGGTTGTATACAAGGATGATGCAGGTGCCATCTGCCGATGCTGGAACTGGCGTGAATCTGTGAGAACAATGCTGACAGAAAATACAAAAAATGCATTCCTTTGTATTGAGCTGGTGGATGAAAGCAGAATTGAAGCACTTAATGATGCCTTGAATGATCTGGCAGAAGCAGTGCAGAAGAATTTAGGCGGAATATACACAATCTCAGTTCTTGATATTGAAAATAAAGAAATAGAAATCATGTAAATGCAAAGGAGACAATTATATGTTCAGAGAAATGCGTCGTAAAAATCAGGTATTATCCACAGAGGAAAGCATTGCAGTTTTAAACCGCGCAACTGCAGGAGTACTGGCTGTGTCGGGAGATAATGATTATCCCTATGCAGTGCCAATCAGCTACGTCTACCATGATAACAAAATTATTTTTCACTCGGCAAGGTCGGGACATAAGGTAGATGCAATTACAAAAAATCAAAAGGTATCATTTTGTGTTATTGACGAAGACCAGATTATACCGGAAGAATACACCACCTATTTCAGAAGTGTGATTGCTTTTGGAAAGGCACGCATCATTGAGGATGATTCAGAACGAAGAAAAGCACTGATGTTATTAACAGAGAGATATTCTGCACAGATGCCAAAGGAACATATTGCAGCTGCAATAGATAAGGAAATCAAGGCTGTATGCATGATAGAACTGGAAATAGAACATCTGAGCGGAAAAGAATCAATTGAATTTGTAAGAGCAAAAAAGAAAGCAGAATAATTTATTACCTAGCACATAGCATCACCATCTGATGGGAGAGCTTACTTATAAAGGATAATGAAAATCAAGGAGGAAAATATGAGAATTCAAATCACGCTTACATCAAGTGAATCCAAAAGACTTATCGCAAAGGGAGTTAAGGCATTGCCAAGTGTTAAGAAAGCTCTTGTTGACAAGCATATTATAGTTGCCGGAGGAACAACAAATGCTTTTGTTCTTGATGAGCTTCTTAAAGAATCTATAGACAAAAAGAGCAGATATACCGTCGGTATAATTGCAAACGGAGAAACAGGTGAAACAAATGTTGATGACAGAATACCACCTTTTGTTATTGAAAACGGAAAAGCTATGGACAGAGATTTTCATTGGAAAGAATACCTTCCGAAGTTAGAAAGCGGAGATATTTTTATTAAGGGAGGAAATGCAATTGACCATACTGGATTAGCTGCTGTCCTTGCATCAAACAGTATGGGAGGAACAATCGGCATGGCCTGGGGACCTCTTATGCAGCGTGGTATTGAGCTTATTGTTCCTATCGGTCTTGAAAAAATGATCCCGGATGTTCGGGAAGCGGTTGAGTTTATGGCTGGTCACTCTGTCGACGATGCAATCGGAGATAAAGTAGGTCTTATGCCTATGCTCGGAGCAAAGGTTGTTACAGAAATCACAGCATTGGAAGTTCTTTATCAGGTGAAAGCAAAATGTATTGCCTCAGGCGGAGCTTGCGGATCTGAGGGTTCAGTTGTGCTTGTAGTTGACGGCGAAGAGGAACAGGTCAAACAAGCAATGGAAGGCATCAAATCCATAAAAGGTGAACCTAAGGTTCAATAACTAAAATATATCCGGCTGCATTTTTTGCAGCCGGATTTTAATAGTTCTCAATAAATAATTTGTCGCAAATAGTTACATCACAATAAACTTGAGGATTCTCACTATCTATCAAAACGGATTTCAACAAAATTGTCAGAGCGCCTACTCATCAAGCATTGGCAATTCTTTCTTTTCCTTCAGCTTCTTGAGCTGTTCTCTGCCGATTTCTTCAATACTTTTTTCCGGAGTAGGTAAATCCTCCGGCATTGTACCTTCATTTTCTGCAATAGCTTTTCGTACAGTCTTTCCTACTTGATAATGAATACCACTTGCTTTTTCCAATCCCCTTGGTCGGTCTCGTCGGAGCTTTGCGTCGGTCTGTGTTATGCGAAACAGATTTGCACCCAACTCTTCACTACCCATATGATCAAGAATTTTTTCATTTCTTTTGAGGTTTTTCCGTTTATGAATATCTGCAGCGGTTAATCCACCATATAATCCCATATAACCTGCATTTTGAAATTGAGCGTATTCCACTTGATCTGTAATACCCGCCTTATGTGCTGCCTCTGCAAGCATGTTATTCCAACTTGATACTTCTCCTCGTATAACAAGTCTTTTTTCATCCTCACCAAGTTCGTTAAATCTATCTGCAATTTCCTGTCTGCGTGTCTGGATGGCAAAATATGTTTGACCAAGAGCAATCGGCTCCTTTCGGGGATCTCCGTTCTGGACAATAAGATAGCATGCATAGCGTGAAAGCTCATAGTCTGCAATTTTTCTTTTTGCTCCTTTTGCAACAGTGATCATTTTGTTGACGTCAACAAAATGATCCGCACATTCAAAACCGCTGTTATGGCAGGCAAGCATAGCCTTATCAATAACCTTTGTAAAATTTCTCCACTCCGTATACTCAAGAACACCGGAAAGCTCACGAGCATACCAAAACTCAATACCATTTTCATTGACATGCTTTATGTTTTCAAATTGTTCATATTCTGATGCAATTAGTGTTGCCAATTTTCTAACCACCTTTCAACAATTATATCATTCTATTTCTCCGTTTCTTCTCTTCTGTCAATAGTAATCTCAGGGTCTATAGTTTCATCCATCTTTTCACTGCCAACATGTGCCAGCCACATTTTGAACGGTTCTGCTTTAGGTGACGGTATTGATTGAATGATTCGCAAAAGCTGTTCTGTATCTGCCACATCAGTCATTCGCATTTTTCCATCCGATGCCTTCATTTTCAACTGTACGATATTTTCGTACGTTTCATTTCCTTCATTTTTTAATTTATACAGTACTCCTTTTTCCTCGTCCAATTCCGTACAAATTTTCTTGTTTTCAAATAATTGAATTTTATCTTTTTATCCAAAACAGTATACCTCCAAAGCTTATCTCGTCGAATATATGTTCTGATTTCATTTTACTATGATATATAAATTTTTGCAAGAAAAAATCAAGGAAATACATACATTGTTAATTGTACCCTTGAAGATTTTGCTTTACAATGTTAAACTTTTCTTATACTACCTTGCAAAACTTTTTGAAATGGTAGTAAGGAAATTCAGCATTTGGTTATCGAATTTATATTGGGCGGTGAAATACGAAATGAAATCCATAAACACACAAGGAATTATCCATTTTGAGCTTCTAAATGGCAGTTGTGAATGGTATTGGGGAACAGATTATATTCATGGTGATTTGTACGAAGCAGAAGAACTGTTTAAAATGGGACATAAAGTAAAATCAAACAAACTTCTGTTTATTCACTATCCTGACGGAAATGTTGTTGAGCCTGTCAAGCCGCAAGACGGACAATATTTTGGATGTCCGATATATTGTGACAACCATATTATTATTTTGCTTGTTGATTTTCTTAATAAACAAATAAAACTGGTGATATATGATGATAAATCAAATGAAACTACACTTTTAACCGTAATTCCTCTTGGGGATGTGAAGGATTGTTATAATTTGTTGTTAAAACAATACCCGCTTATGCTGACCCGGCAAGGCAATGAAGGTAAATTTGAAATTATATACCCTGAAAAAATGGAATTTGAAATAACACCTAATGAAAGTTTTTATTTCAGAGAAAATGAAAAATTGTTTTTTTCGGCATGGTATGAGGATCCCGACTACCGGGAGGAAGTTATTGTGCGGGAAATTTTCACAGGGAGAATTTTAGATAAAATTTCCGGGGCTATTCAGTCTATGCCGGACGGTCAAAAGTGGATTTTGGGTTAATGTAAATTGAGTTTCTCTAGTCATTCTTTGATATCGGGAACCAATGTGTTGTTTTATTTGCAATCAGCACTAAAAGCAACATTGTCGGAACTTCAGTTAATACACCTACTGTGGTAGCAAGGGCAGCCGGAGAATCCATACCAAACAATGCTATTGCCACAGCTACAGATAGTTCAAAAAAATTCGATGCTCCGATCATACCGGCCGGTGCTGCTATATTATAAGGGAGCTTAAGCCATTTGCAGGCAAAATAGGCAATAAAGAATATAAAAAGTGTTTGTATAGTAAGAGGAATAGCTATCAACACAATATGCAGCGGATTATTTAATATGGTTTTTCCTTGGAATGAAAATAACAACACAAGCATAAACAGTAATCCGGCAGTAGTTACGCCGTCAAATTTAGTCAGAAATTCATTTTCAAAGTATTCCAATCCTTTTTTCTTAATAATATTTAATCTTGTTAATATACCGCCTGTTAATGGAATTACTACAAAAAGGACCACTGACAAAACCAAGGTATCCCAAGGAACAGATACATTGCTGACCCCTAAAAGAAATTTAACTATCGGAATAAATGCTGCCAATATAATTAAGT
>JAFACY010000127.1 GCA_023425285.1 Bacillota bacterium | reverse complement strand
CCTCTATCCAACTGTAATTTAAGAAAAATCTGTCCGGCAAGCTTTCCCTTAATATCTCTTCTGTCAGAAAATTGCCTCTGAAATCAGTATTGGAGGTCTTGGATACCGAATAATAAAAAAATTTGTGATTTTTTAAATTCGGCAGGTATTTCAACTGGTTATCACTTACATCCAATACTCTCAGCATGTTAAGATTATAAAAGGCATTATCTTCAATACTGCTGAGGATGCAGTTACTTAAATACAACTCCTCCAGACTACCTAAAAACTGAAATGTATGATTGGGAATGTTATTTAGCTTATTTCCGGATAAAACTAACCTTTTTAAATATGGTGTGCTTTTAAAGCTGTTCGTATCAATATTTTCTATTAAATTATATCCTATTTCCAATTCCTTTAAATTTGGGAAACTATCTAATGATATATCTTTTATATCGCGTATTTTATTTGTGCGTGATATTTTAAGAACCTCAAGGCTCGGTATAGGTGAAATATTAAGTTCTTTTATATTATTCTGCTGTAAATCCAATATACTAAGCTTGTCAGCTCCGTAAAAAGCATTAGTGCCTATGCTGCTTATTCCGTTAGCGTTCAAATTAATATAGCTGAGATTTTTAAGCTGAGAAAACGTATTGTCCTTAATTTTATGTATATTATTAAGTGTTAAATCTATGGATTTTAAGTTTGTTAATGATTTAAAATTTGAGCTGCTTATTCTGCTTATTTCGTTGTCGTAGAGATGCAGTGCCTCAACGTTAGAAAGATTCAGCTTTTCCATACCCTTAAGGCTATGTATCCTTTTATTGTTTAAATTAATATCCGTATAATCTATAAAATCATCTACGTATAACTCTTTATTACCTGTAATATCTAACATAGCATTATACAGATCTTTGTCCGGAATACCAAATAAATTGTTTTTTATTATATTTGATACAGGAGCCGGTAATAGGCAATTATCAAGAGTACTTAATATTGGAAGGGGAATTTTGGATGCGGTTAAATAATATCATCCATAGTATGGCAAACAAAACGTCCCCATGGCTTTTAGGGGGATTATATGAAGAATGATAAGATGAAACTTTTTAAAAATGATATTAAAAACAAGAAAATAGCTGTGATTGGTCTTGGAATCAGCAATAAGGCTTTGATCAAATACTTACATAAAATAGGAGTAAAAAACATAACTGGTTTTGATATGGTCAATGAAGATTCATCAAGGGAAATTATCAGATATTTCGAAGATGAAGGAATATTTATTCAATACGAATTTGGAAATGACTATCTGAAAAGATTAGCTAATGATTTTTTTGATTACATTTTTAAAACTCCGGTTATAAGATTTGACATACCGGAACTTGTGGAAGCAAGAAATAAAGGAACCATTGTTACTTCTGAAATGGAGATATTTATGGAGTTATGTCCAGCTAAGACCATTGCTGTAACTGGTAGTGATGGAAAAACCACAACTACTACATTAATTTATAAAATGCTTGTAGAGCAAGGGTACAAAACCTGGCTTGGTGGAAATATAGGAAGTCCGTTAATTAACGATATAGAATTAATTATGCCCGAAGATAAGGTGGTTCTTGAACTTTCAAGTTTTCAGCTTCAAACAATGTCTGTAAGTCCTGATATTGCGGTGATTACAAATGTCTCTCCTAATCATCTGGACATTCACAAATCATATGATGAATATATTAATGCTAAAACAAATATTTTTATGTATCAGAATTCGGTTTTAGGGAATTTTGTTGTATTGAACTATGACAATTGTGTAACTCGTAACTTTGCAAATATTACTCCCGTTGCATATAGATTATTTAGTAGAGTCAACGAGCTGGATAGAGGAGCGTTTGTCAGGGAAAAAATGTTAGTTTATAGAGATTCTTTTAAGATAACAGAAATTGTAAATGAAGATGAAATTTTACTTCCAGGAAAACATAATATAGAAAATTGTCTTGCAGCAATTTCTGCTATTATTGACATTGTTGAACCGGCCATTATAAGGAAAGTAGTTAAGAGTTTTGGTGGTGTTGAACATAGACTTGAGTTAGTCAGAACTTTTGAAGGTGTAAAATATTACAATAGTTCAATAGATAGTAGTCCATCAAGAACAATTGCGGCGCTTCAAGTATTTAAAAATAAAATTATACTTATTGCCGGTGGGAAAGATAAAGGCATTTTATATGATGAGATGGGGTCTTATATCCTGGACAAGGTAAAAGTTTTGATTTTAATTGGAGCGACATCAGATAAAATTGAATATGCATTAATGAATGAAGTCAAGAGAAGGGGAATTGACAACCCTGTATGCTTAATAAGATGTGATACATATAAGGAAGTTGTTGAAGCAGCAAGGCGAATTGCTAAAAATGGAGATTGTGTCTTGTTATCTCCGGCAAGCACTAGCTTTGATATGTTTAAAAATTTTGAAGAAAGAGGTAATACTTTTAAAAAAATTGTAAATGAATTACAGTAAGAAGACGAAGCCGAGCCGGGTGGACGTTTCGTTTGTCAGACAAAACGTCCACGATGGAGTTCTTTTGAGTGTTAAATTTGGGAGGTCCTTCAGATTTATACATTTATTGATTTTTTACAATATCTTCCTTCTGCCAAGCAATTTGCTCCTCTATCCAACTACATGTCAAGGGGACCATGTCAAGGGCATGTCAAGGGGACGGGGTTACTGACAACCTTGACAAATACACATTAGTATAACGAAAAGACATCCCCCGAAAATAGTGTTAACAATCCGTCCTTGTGACATGCCTGCTGATAAAAACATGCAAGGGTATCATATTTATATGATACCCAATTGTAATTTATTTTAGACAGTTTCCCATGGATATTAAGATACATCGAAAAAATTAAATATTTATATTATTAAATAGAACTATGCTGCCTGCACATAGAACTCTATGAAAGACCAGCTATAAAAAATCAATAGAAAAAATAGAGGAAAATTAAAATAATTTCAGAGTACAGAGATAGCGAACAATGCCAGGATATTTTTCATCCAACGAAACAATGTCAAAGCCATAGCTGCGGTAGAATCCAACGGCATCATCGTCTGTCTCAGCGAAAATTTCGCTGCATTTGAGGTTATGAACGGCATAGGAAATGAGCTTTGAGCCAATACCGTGTCCTCTAAATGCGGAGTCAACGGCTATGCTCAAGATTTCAAAATTTGTCTCGTAACAGCATTTAATAACGATTACACCGATGATTGAGATATTAGAATTGCATGCAAAAGCGTAGATATTTGAGTTGGATTTATAATTATCGGCAAGAAGATTCAGCTTTTCTTCTGTGGGCATGTATTGACTCAGGGATAGTATTTGTAAAAACTGCTGGTCATGTAGACAGTCTTTGGCATTAATAATTTTCATTCGGTTACCTCCTTTAATTTTCTAAATAGCTCCCGTTCTTCATCATGTAATCTTAATATTTTTTCACTCATTCGCTCTAACAAACATATATTACCGCTTAATGAGAGCTCTTTCATATCCTGAGCTACATCATCCCATGTGAGATATATACCAATGTATTCCTCCGAGTAAGAATGTCCGTGGTATGAGAATATCTGCTTTAAAGAGTTTGTAACACAATGCTTCCCTCCCTGAGGGACAAAGCAGTTCACTATATGTTCCATCGATAACCTCCGCATTTACGGCAAAACCGCCTTCAGACTTTTTACAGCTTCTATTCATATTATACCATACAAATTATGACACAACAATGAAAGGCTTTGGAAAATAATATCCAAATTAACGTTCGTTGTGATATAATAATATAAAGAGGTAAATGGAGGATATCAATGAAAAGAAAATACATTTATTTGCTTATAGCCATGTGCTTGGTAATGACCTATATTATATATACCAATGTATATGCAAACAATGAGGTTGGAGCTGTATCGGAGGAAAAAGAGGGTACCTACGGAAGTTCTTTAGCTCAATATGAGGCTGCAATAATCTATGACAAATTGATTGAAGCATTTATTAAAGAATTTGGGAAGAATGATGGTTACCCTGCCGGTTATCCACATAACTATGCAGGAACTTACATAGATGATTATGGGAAGTTAGTTATCCAGATCAGCGGTAATATTGATATAAAATTACTTAATGAGGAATACTCGAGCTATGTTAATGTAAATAATATAAAAATAAACGATGAATACTTCAAAGCCGATAAGCTTTCGGATGTAGTTGTTTATGAAAAAGTTAAATACTCATTAAATAAGTTAAATTATATGAAAGATGATGCTATAAATATTTTAAGTAAACATTTTACGGTTATAGGCAGCTATATAGATACATTTAATAATAGAATAGTACTGGAGATTGAAAAGGAAGAATTCAACAGTTATGATAATATAGATGACATAATCGGTGAGTATTTCAGAAAGGATTTTCCTCTCATAGTCCGGCCGGCTGAAATAATGGAGCTTCTGAGAAATCAGATGGATATAGTGATATTTTAAAGAGTACATAACTTTTACTTCGTTAAGACAGAAGATGACAAACCCGGATAGGACAAAAATTGATGACAGCCTTACAATATAAATGCGAGGTGGAGAAATGGATTGTATTCAAAGTATACAAAAAGCAATTGAATATATGGAAGAGCATATGCTGGAAGAAATAAATTATGAGGATGTTGCAAGACAGCTGTATATGTCTAACTATCATTTTCACAGGATGTTCAGCATGATTACCGGAATGACAGCAAATGAGTACATCAGAAATCGTAAGCTTTCAATGGCAGCACAGGAGTTGATTATGTCGGGCAATAGGGTGATTGACATTGCATATAAATATGGTTATGAATCACCTGAAAGCTTTGCCAAAGCTTTTTCAAGATTTCACGGAGTAACACCAAATGTTGCAAAACGTTCCGGGGCCAAACTACAATCCTTTAATCGCCTTGTAATAAAAATTAAATTGGAAGGTGGTTCAGTTATGGAGTACAGAATTGTAGAAAGAGAAAAATTTCAATTATTAACAAAGGTACAGTCGTTTTGTAACGAATCGGTTACTGAGGAGGGAAATACTGAAATCCCTCGTTTCTGGAAGAAATGCAGTGAGGATGGAGTGTTTGATGTACTGAATAAGCACACTAAGAAACATGACTTCTATGGCGTATGCGCTCCTGTTTCAAAAGAAAGCAAGTATTTTGATTATGGAATTGGTATGGTGTATGACTGTGGAGAGGTTCTTGACGGATATCAGATATGGAATGTAGAACCTACACTTTGGGCTGTATTTAAATGCATCGGCGAGGACGGAAGGTGCATCGGAGAAACATGGGACAGAATTTTCAAGGAATTTCTTCCAAGCTCTGATTACAATATGTTGGACGATACGGACTTTGAATTGTATCCGGAAGACGGCAATTCAGATTACTTTTGTGAGATTTGGGTTCCTGTAGAAAAGAAATAAGGTTATTTTTGCATAAAGAAGCATATTGAAATAATGTAGTTAGAAAGTAATTAGAGAAACATGGGATATTTCGGCGTTTTAACCAATTGGGGCAGAGGATTGACATGATTAGAATTGTAGATACGTATCATCAAATAAATAAATTATTTGATGATGTAAATTTTAATTACAGTAGATGGAAAGTATATATAAATTCAATTTACGATAATTCAGCACATATTTTTATTGATGATGTGACGGCGTATATCAAAAGCGGAAAATATTCATTTGAAAAAGATTTTCTGCCAATGATAAATGTTGTTTATGAAAACCCAAAATCAGATGTTTTGCATGAATCTTTTTTAGTTGCAACCAACAATTTGGATCAGAGAATTAAAAAGCAATTTGGGAAGGAATTGAATATTGATATTGTTTTATACCTGGGATTAGGCAATGCTGCCGGGTGGGTTACAAAAATCAATGACATTGATACGGTGTTATTAGGCGTTGAAAAGATAATAGAATTAAATTGGCATAATATTGATTCAATGTATGGTTTGATTTACCATGAGCTTGGTCATGTATATCACGCTCAATATGGTGTTTTGGAGCAAAAATCCGATGACAGCAAACGGAATCTTGTCTGGCAATTGTTCGCTGAAGGAATTGCCATGTACTTTGAACAAGCTCTTGTCGGTGATTTTAATTATTATCATCAAAATACAAATGGATGGAAGGAGTGGTGTGATAATCACATCACTCAAATCATTACAGATTTTGACCATGATATATCTACCATGACACGGTTTGAACAACGATATTTTGGAGATTGGTGCAATTACCATGGGTATAGTGATACAGGCTATTATCTTGGAACCGAATTTGTTCATAATCTGATTGATGCGCATAAATTTGATGACTTAATTAACCTCAATATAGACCGTGTGTATGACTTGTATTTAGATTTTGTGCATCGGAAGAAATTAGACGTGCATTGAAAACATCAGAAATTATATTATAATTTGAGCAATAATAAATATAGGGAGTAATTATGTGGAAATCAATAATTTTGGATTTAAACCAAAATAGTGTCAACAACCCCGTCCCTGTGACATGCCGTCCCTGTGACATGCGTCCCTGTGACATGCGTCCCTGTGACATGCCTGTGACATGCGTCCCTGTGAAACCTGGACACCTGAATATATCTTGGGCAAGAGCATTAAAACTTTAATTAATTAAAAACACAAATTACATATATTATTGTATGACTTTATTAATTTCGTCATATAATTCCTTAGCTTCTCTTTTATACCTTTTGCACTTTTTTATATACCAATTCCAAAAAGCAAATAATAATAGTAGTGATGGGAAAACAAGTAAGGAAATTATAAGCAATCCATCATTCTCATTATTAATTATTTTCAGAATCATGTTCCCATATGGTACAAGTAAGGTTAAAGTACCTGCAATCAAAGTTGTAATTTCAGGCTTTAACATCTTTTCTATATCTTTTAAACAATAATCATTATCTTTATTGTTTTTTTTCTTAATAATTCTCACCTACTTATCCAGATATATACCCGTTGTTTCTGCGATATTTATTTCCCCACCATGGATCTGCATAATCTAACCCTTTAGCTATCATATCTCCAATACTTGTACCCCAAATAGTCAATGCTACATCAACTACACTAGAGATACCATTTGCAACTACCTTACCAAACATAGATAATATTTTCCCCCTAATTTGATATACTACCTTATTTTTATTTTTCTTTAAAAATTCTTTAGCAGCATAGTATCCATTTATTGCTTTTATACCTGGAATAACAATAATTAATACGTCTATAACTTTGGCTACATTTTTTGTTGAATTCCACCATCCATTAGGAATATGTCCACTAGGATCAGAAAGCATAACTGGATTGTTATAACTATGATGTCTTATCATATTGTCTCTCCCTTTAATTTTTAATAGCTTTGACTATCAAAGCAATTATAGCTAAAGGATGTGATATATACAATAATATATATTTGGAGATATTAGAAAGTATATAGAAATAAAGAATAGTATGGAAAAGTTTTTAGGCAACAAAAAAACGACGTGTGGTCGTTTTTTGTTTAAAAGCTCCATGGTTTTAATCAGGGGCTCCTTGTCAGGCTTATGCTTTTCAACATCCTCTGCCGTGATGATGACATCAATAATCAAATGCATCTGAGCCCGTAATTGAAAGTGAAATGGCTTTTACCAATTGCTTAAATCCAAGCCTTGACATTGGAATTATATCACCGGATTTCAGAAGGATAAATTTGTAGTCATCGCTTATTTCCTCAATATTGAAGAAGTTGACAACATAACTCTGGTGACATTTGAAAAAGTAGCTTGTGTCCAGTTCTTTCAGGACTTTGGCGTGGGTTGTTACCTCTTCTACAGATTCACCGTTGTGCAGATGAATAACTGATTTGTATTTTTCCTTATAAATAAACTGGATATTCTCATGTGGAATCAGACGGGACATTTTTCCGTTTTTTGCGGCGTATACACCGTAGGGGCAGACGTTTGATAATTTAAAGGCTTTAAGCATATTCTTCATAAATTCTGCTTTTGTCAAGGGGTATTTCAGAGTACCTGTAACGTGGCGTGAATATTGCTGATCAAAGTTCGTATAAATTTTCAGCATGTACGTTATAGTTTCTTTTGAGCTTTCCATAATAAGCCGGAAATCATTGTTAAACAGAACTTCGTGTATGAATTTTTGTGAGTTGGGAACATGGTGTATTTCAAAAGGAATATCATATGTTTTGAGACACTCGGACAATACTGCCTCCATTTGACGTCGCCTTTTGGCTCCTCCCAACAATGCAATTTTATTTTTCATGTCATATCCTTTATAAACTTTAATTATTCGTCAAGCACCTTTAAACTGGCCAACCTTGAAACCGACAGGGAATAGGCATCTCTGAACTTTTCAAAATATATACTGTTCAGTTCGACCTTAGCGCCGGACTTAAGCTCTATAATTTTGTAATCTCTGGACGAATTGTGTATTCTGTAAATGTTGCGGGTATTTACAATAAGCCCGGGGGAGCTTTTTGCAAAATATTCCCTGTTAATCTCTGATGCTACCTTTCCTATGTTTTTTGAGACGGTTTCCGTTTCTCCGTTTGACAGGTGCAACACAGTTTTTTTGTTATCGCTCCGGATATAATCTATATTCTCATATGGGATTTTACGCGTATAGCCGTGATGGGTAACCGTGTATTCTCCGGGAGAGAAAAAGCTTGCCAGCTCACGGTTTCTTATAAGCTTCTCATCAATTTCCTCTGCTGTAGGCGGAAAGCTCATGATGCCTGTAACAACATAAAGAAGCGGCGAGCCGCTGTAGCCTTTGAATATATATTTTGTACTTCCGTCCAGGCACATTACAATAAGGTTGTAGTCATCGTTAAACAGACAGCTTCTCTTGAATTTCTCCGGATCCGATAAATTGCTGATATTAAAGGAAATTTTATATTCATTAAGAGACCGGAGCAATACTTCCTCAAGGATTTTTCGCTCTTCAGCATTGCCGGACAATAATATTTTTAACATAAATACCATTCCTATATACATATATACATAAATAATGCATAATTATTATTGAAGATTTTTGATTTTAATAAATGTGATAATTCCAACGAAATTTGAATTATTGAAAAAAGTTTTTTTAAGAGCTTTGTCAATTTGTTTAATTAAACTATAGGTTTTTTCAAGAAATAATCCTCAATGAAATGTATAAAATCATATGAGTTTATACATTCTATATCTTTTGTACAAGTTACTGTTTAATAAAATATATTGCCTATTATAATATTCGACAATATAGCTATTGTTACAGCCTGTCATCTAAAAACAGAGTTGTATTGTACCCTGGGTCTTATATGTAAAGGAATCAGACGTATCTTGAAAAACATCGGAAATTATATTATAATTTAAGCAATAATAAATGTAGAGGTCTATTATGTGGAAATCAAAAATTTTGGATTTAAACAAAGACAATCCTTTTTCTGAATTAAATCATCCGGCTACGGGAGCTCAAATTTCCGAGGTGAGTTTAAAATTAAAAGTGAAAATTCCTCATGAGCTGGAGGTGTTGTTAAGGGAGGTCAACGGTGATGTTACTACGTTTCTCTCGACGGAACAGATTATCAGAGATAATTTATCTTTGAGAGAGTTAGACAGTTTTATGCCGCTTGATGTATTTCTGTTTTTTGCCGAAAATGGATGTGGTGATTATTTTGGATATGCAATCAGGAAAAACGGTGAAATTGATGACAATATTTTTATGTGGGATCATGAATCTGACAGCAGGAAGTGGGTTGCACA
>JAFACY010000055.1 GCA_023425285.1 Bacillota bacterium | reverse complement strand
TTTCTTCTTTCCTGATTAGCAACCACATTTAATACGGCTCCCACACGCACCCTTCTGAAAGCTCCTACGATAAACAATGCTGCCGATTCCATTTCCGATGCAAGTGCTCCCATCCTCAGCCACGCTTCCCATTTGTTTGTCAATTCATAGCTTACAGGCTTGATTTCCGGTGAGTGCTGACCGTAAAATGAATCCTTGCACTGAACCACTCCAACATGATATTTCACCCCTAAATTTTCTGAGGCTTCAACCAATGCATTCAGTATTTTGTAATCGGAAACTGCCGGAAATTCCATAGGTGCATATTCTCTGCTCGTTCCTTCCATGCGTATAGCGCCGGATGCGATAACCAAATCTCCGCCCATAACGTTTAAATCCATACCTCCGCTTGTACCAACGCGTATAAATGTATCAGCACCTATATTTGTTAACTCTTCCAAAGCGATTGCCGCTGATGGTCCTCCTATGCCTGTTGAAGTAACACTTACCTTGACACCATCCAGATATCCTGTGTATGTAACATATTCTCTGTGATCTGCCACTAATACAGGATTATCAAAATATTTCGCAATTTTTTCACATCTTTTGGGGTCGCCCGGCAATATAACGTATCTGCCTACATCACCCTCCTTCATATTGATGTGGTATTCAACTTCTTTTGAATATGCAGTGCTCATAATTCCTCCTATTTAGTTAATGGATATTATATTTTCTTATATGCTTCTCTGAGCATTTTTATTTCTCTTTTGTGACCGTCCAGCTCATTGGGAGTTTCTAAAACAAATGGCAGTCTTCTTAACTTCGGATGATTGATAATTCTGATTATTGCCTCTAAGCCTATTTGTCCGTTACCTATTGTTTCATGCCTGTCCTTCTGACTGTTGAACGGATTTTTGCTGTCGTTCAAATGTATTGCATACAGCCTGTCAAGTCCGACTATCCTGTCAAATTCATTTATAACACCTTCCAGGTCATTGACTATGTCATATCCCGAATCAAAAACATGGCATGTATCAAGACAAACACCCACCTTTTCGGATAGTATGACACCGTCTATTATCTGTCTTAATTCTTCAAAGGTTCTTCCTATTTCTGTTCCCTTGCCGGACATAGTTTCAAGCAGTACAATTGTACTTTGATTTTCTTTTATTACCTTATTTAATGCATCTGAAATATATTTTATACCGGTTTCAATACCTTGCTTCACGTGGCTGCCGGGATGAAAATTATAATAATTATTCGGCAGAAATTCCATTCTCACCAGATCATCCTCTAAAACCTCAAGTGCGAATTCCCTCGTTCTTTCATCTGCCGAGCATATATTTAATGTGTACGGCGCATGACCTATAACCTTGGCAAATTCATGCTTTTCCATTAAGTCTCTCAGTTTTTTCGCGTCCTCGGCATCTATGCTTTTAGCCTTGCTTCCTCTCGGATTACGGGTAAAATATTGAAATGTATTGGCTCCTATTTTCAGTGCGTCTTTTCCCATTTTTTCATATCCGTTAGAAACGGACAGGTGACATCCTATATTTAACATAATACCTCCATTTATATTATTATACCCGTTATATAGGCTATAAACAATAAAAGAAATTAAAAAACGAGGTTACTTTTATTTAAGCAACCCCGTTTTGTACTTTTATAATGATTGTGGTGAGTCGTTTTCTCTGTTTTTAATTTTGTCTGTAATTATATTGCTTATCTCTTCAACGCTCATGCTGCCTATGTCGCCTTTTTGTCTTTCTCTCACTGAAACAGTTCCGTTTTCCGCTTCTTTTTCTCCTACTATGAGCATGTACGGTACTTTTTCCATCTGAGCTTCTCTGATTTTGTAGCCAATCTTTTCAGCTCTTGAATCCAGTTCCACTCTGATATTCTGGTCAAACAGCTGTTCCTTAACTTTTTCCGCATATTCCATAAATTTATCGGAAATAGGAAGTATCTTAACCTGTACAGGTGCCATCCATGTAGGGAATGCTCCCGCAAATTGCTCAATAAGAATACCGAAGAATCTTTCGATGCTGCCATATGCAGTTCTGTGAATCATAATCGGTCTGTGCTTCTGTCCGTCTGCTCCCACGTATTCCATTTCAAAACGCTGAGGCAATTGATAATCCAGCTGAATTGTTCCGCATTGCCATGTTCTGCCTAAGCAGTCAGTCAGATGGAAATCTATTTTAGGTCCGTAGAAGGCTCCGTCTCCCTCATTTACTTTGTAATCCAGATTCAGCTCTTTCAATGCTGCATCCAATGAAGCTTCTGCCAGATCCCAGTCCTTTATTTCCCCAAGGAATTTTTCAGGTCTTGTTGAAAGCTCCAATTTATATGAGAATCCAAACTGTTTGTAAATTTCATCTATTAATTTTATAACGCCTTTAATTTCATCCTTTATCTGTTCAGGAATAATGAACAAATGGGCATCATCCTGAGTAAATGCTCTTACACGCATCAAGCCGTGAAGTGCTCCGGACAACTCATGTCTGTGTACTCTGCCTGCTTCCGCAACTCTCATAGGGAAATCCTTGTATGAATGCATGGAATTTTTATATACCAAAATTCCTCCCGGACAGTTCATAGGCTTAATCGCAAAATCCTGCTCATCAATTACAGTTGTATACATGTTTTCTCTGTAATTAAACCAGTGTCCTGATACTTCCCACAGATGTCTGTTCAGTATCAGCGGAGTTTCTATTTCCACATAGCCTGCTTTTCTGTGCATCTCTCTCCAGAATTTCATGAGCTCGTTTTTAACTTCCACTCCCTTTGGCAGGAAGAACGGGAATCCGGGACCATCTTCGGACATAAAGAACAGACCCAATTCTTTTCCTAACTTTCTGTGGTCACGCTTCTTAGCTTCCTCAATCATATTGAGATAATCTTCTAATTCCTTTGCTTTTTCAAAGCTTATACCGTAAATTCTCTGAAGCATTTTGTTATTTTCATTGCCTCTCCAGTATGCACCGGCAATGCTTAACAGCTTCATTGCTCTTGGTTTCTTAGTGGATTCAAGGTGCGGTCCCGCACAAAGGTCAACAAAATCACCCTGCTTATAGAATGATATTATCGCATCCTCAGGCAAATCCTGAATCAATTCTACCTTGTATGACTCTTGTCTTTCTTCCATAAATTTAATGGCTTCAGTTCTTGGAAGCTCAAATCTTTCAAGCTCCAGACCTTCTTTAACAATCTTCTTCATTTCGGCTTCGATTTTTTCAAAGTCTTCAGTAACAAATCTGTGCTCTAAATCAATGTCATAGTAAAATCCGTTGTCTATGGCAGGTCCGATTGCCAGTTTTGCATCAGGCCACAATCTTTTTACTGCATGAGCTAAAATATGTGATGATGTATGCCAGAAAACATCTTTTCCTTCCTTATCTTCAAACTTAAGGAATTTTATAGCTCCGTCACCTTTTATTTCTTCCATGAGTCCGATTGTTTTACCGTTGTAAACTGCTCCCACAACATTTCTTGCCAGACCCTCACTGATACTTTTTGCTACGTCCATTGCTAATATGCCGTCTTCATATTCTCTTACACTGTTATCAGGTAATGTTAATTTAATCATAATTATCCTCCTATTCTAATCGGGGACATTCCTATAAAGCCTGCCCCAAGGCTATCCTAACTTTAGAGGTGTGTCCCCATACCTTTAAATATAAAAAAGTCCTTGAACATAAATGTTCAAGGACGAATATATCGTGGTTCCACCTTTATTGCTTCTCAAAGGATTTAAGGCATCCATACCAAATCATTACGCATGTGCTTTCTGATTTAACTCCGGATTAGTTTTCAAACAGTCATGCAAAGGAAGCTTCCAGCCGTGTCTTCCATCTCTTGGTTGCTGTTTCCGTCTTACTCGGTCCATCATTGTCTTTGTTGAGTATTATATTCCTAACAATAAAGCTTTGTCAACACTTTTTTATTTTTTTCTCGGCTTCTTTCTCTGGTGCATAAATTTATCTTCCGTCGGCTTGAATTTGTTCTGTCTTGATTTCTTTTCCTTTGATACTTCAATGATTACATCCTTACCCTTTATCTGAGAGCCGGTCATTGATTTGAGTATCCTGTTTTTATGCTCCGACGCCGCATTGAAGAAAGAATAGTTTTCCAGCACTTCTATTTCGCCGATATCAGAGCCCGGTATGTCACATTCTCCCGCAACCGCTCCTAAGATGTCTCCCGGTCTTATGCCCTGCTTCTTGCCAAGGTTTACGTGGAATCTTACTGTGTCCTCCATCCTTCTTTCCTTGCTTCGCAGTGATTTCTTTCTTTCCGGTATCACATCGTTTAAGTCTCTTTCCTCAGAGTAATCAAACTTCACCAGCTTTTTCATCATTGCCGCAATCAGCGTTTCCGGGTCATGTCCCTGTAATAACAGTCTCTGTGCCAGGTCCCGGTTTTCATTGAACTCATTTTTTTCTATAACCTCGACTATGCCTCTTATGAATTTATCCTGCTTAACTTCATTTACTTTGTCAACAGTAGGTATGGTTCTTTTGCGCAGAGGTTTTTTCGTATATTTTTCTATGGCTTCAATTTTCTGCATTTCCTTTGCAGATACGAGAGTAAACGAGCTTCCTTCCTTGCCTGCTCTTCCCGTCCTGCCTATACGGTGCACATAGTAATCTTCCTTCGAAGGCACTTCAAAGTTTATAACAACCTCAACCTCTTTGATATCCAGACCTCTTGCGGCAACATCAGTCGCTATAAGAACGTCTATCAGCCCGTTATTGAATTTGTTTAACGTATCCAGCCTTTGTGACTGTTTTATGTCTCCGTGTATTTTGTCACAGTTATATCCTTTTTCTATCAATTGATCATACAGTTCATCAACCGATTTTTTCGTATTGCAAAAAACCAATGTAAGCTTTGGTGTATAAGTGTCTATCAATCTTGCAAGTGCTTCCACCTTATCACTGTACTTTACCATGAAGTAGCTTTGCTTTACTTCCTTAGCTGTTATACCTTCTCTCAGCGTCTTGATAGGTACTGGATCATTCAAAAACTTCTTTATCATTTTCTTCATTTCATCGGGTATAGTTGCCGAGAATAGCAGGTTTTGTACAGGATGGTCAACCTTGCTGAGTATGAGCTCTATATCCTCTCTGAAGCCCATTTTAAGCATTTCATCCGCTTCGTCCAACACCGATATTTTTAATTCGTTCAACTTAATGACGCGTCTGTCGATTAAATCTATAACTCTGCCCGGAGTTCCCACAATTATCTGAGCTCCGCCTTTTAATTTGTTGATTTGGTCTTTTATATCAGCGCCGCCATAAACGGTTACTGTTTTAATACTGTCCAAATACTTGCCGATTTTTCTGAATTCATTTGCCACCTGTACGGCCAACTCTCTTGTTGGAAGTAATATAAGTGCCTGCGGCATGCGTAAGTCTTTATCTATTTTTTCAAGAATAGGAATTGCAAAGGCTGCAGTCTTTCCTGTTCCTGTATTTGATTGTCCTATTATATCTTTCCCATCCAGTATAACAGGAATTGCTTCTTGCTGAATTTGTGTGCTTTCCTCAAAGCCCATTTCATCCAAGCCTCTTTGAATGTTGTCATTCAAAATTACATTTTCAATTTTCATTAATTATCATCCTTTATTTTTAATAACTTCTCATTATACTATGTCAATCTGACTATTACAATGTTTTTTTTATCTCTGAAGTGTTTATTTTTTAATTAAATTAATGCCGCATAAATAAATATGCGGCGTTGTTATTTAAAGTTCTATTCTTCCTTTTAATGCAACAAACTGGTCGAATACCATCCGACTGACTCTTGCACCGTACACTGTCGCATCATGTCCTGCATAATAGAGAGGGTCATAAAATTCTTTGTTGAACATTACAATTACATAATCGCCGTACGGTGTATAAACTATGCCGCCGTCATTTCTGCACGCATTCATACTACCGCTCTTCGAAGCTACAGATACCTGTTCATCCTCACCTGCCATGCTGTCATCTCCGGATAAGTAATATTGCGGAAAGTCCTTGGTAATCATGCTGTTGTAATGCTGCATCTTAAATATTTCCAGCATTTGCTCACAGGCTTCCCCGCTTATCAATGTTCCGTCGTGAATCATTGCAAATGCTTTTCCGTAATCTCTCGGAGTTGAAGTACCCAATTTATCAAACTTTTCAAAATCAATTTTATTGTGCAGCACCGTATCGTTAAATCCCCACTTTTTTATGGTTTCATTAATATGGTCTGCACCGAGATAATCAATCAATATGTTTGTTGCAACATTGTCGCTGACAATAATCATGAGTGTAGCAAAGTTTTTTACCGACATGGTAACACCAATATCCAATGACTGTATTACGCCGCTTCCGTCAATTTTATTATCCTCTGTGTATGTCAGCATATCGTTCAGACTTTTTGTACCATCATGAACCTGTTGAAATAAATCGATTAAAATAAATGTCTTTATTGTGCTTGCAGTTTCAAAAGTGTCATCAGCATTGATTTCAACCTTATTACCATTGAAATCATCTATGTATACACTCATTTTTCCGTTATAGCTTGTAAGCTCAGCTTTAATTCTTGCTTCTAATGATAATTTATCCATTGTCTTCCCCTTTATCGTATGTTATAGGACTTGCCTGATATTTTTATTATATCAAACTTTTTTCCACAATGCTAAACATTTTTTGATAAATAACAAACATACGATTAGCTGCAATGTTATATTTATTTTTACTTTATCAAAGACAATTATTCTGCTTTTTCATATAAATAATTTGTGGTATTATAATATCAAAACAAATACAGGAGCAATGATATGAAAATATATTATGTATATCACAGTTGTTTTATAGCTGAGACCGACACTTCATTTTTTATGTTTGATTATTTTAAGAATAAGAAGGATGCTCAGGCTGATTTTGATTTTGATGAGCTTTTAAAAAATATTATAAACAGTCCAAAGCCGCTTTATGTTTTTGCATCACACAGCCATCAGGACCACTTCAGTCAGAATATTTTTTCTCTTACCAAAAAGAAGACTGATACATACTACATATTGAGCAGTGACATAAAATTATACAGCAGCATTGACAATGTGTATGTTGCAAGACAAAACACGGAAAATGAAATCAACAGCCTGAAAATCAATATCTTTGGTTCAACCGATGAGGGAGTAAGCTTCATGATTGATGATATGGGCACTCATATATTTCATGCCGGAGATCTGAATTGGTGGAAATGGCCCGACGATACCGACGAAGAGGAAAAGGAAATGGAGGATGCTTTTAAATCAATCATTGATGAAATTGTAAAATTAAATGTCAGTATAGATGTTGCATTTTTCCCTGTTGACGGCAGACTGGAGCAAAATTATAAAAGCGGAGGCGAATATTTCATAGAAAAGCTTCACCCTGAGGTATTTATCCCGATGCATTTCTGGGATAATTTTAAAACGACCTCGGATTTTAAAAGGCATATGGCAAATACATCAACAAATATAATCGAAATAAGACATAACAATGAGATAATAAATCTGACTCCATGACTTTTTTCACTCCAGGATGTAACACTTGTCTTACTTTTGCAATATAATAATACAGTGCTCAGAAGCATTTGAAGACACATGCTCTTAGAAAAACAGTAAAACTGCATAATTTATATAAATTTATGCAGTTTTTAAAAAATCTGAAATGGAATTTTTTTCGGAATTTTCTCTGCGAACTACATACTTTTTGACATCAGAAATCTATATACATCTTGAAAATTACACATTTGTTAAAAAATGGAATCTTGAAAAATATTTATGCAAGTTATATGTATATATGCATCATCTCAGTGTCGTCTTATCGTCCCATATTACTTATCGCCAAATATTTTTTTGAAAAATCCCAAAATAATTATCCTAATTTATAAAAATCCTAATATATATTACAAATAATATATTATTAGGGGGATTGGCAATGAAAGTAACCATAACAAATGAAAGCGGTGATTGGAAAGAAATGCTTTATACAAAGGATAAAGTTACGTATGAAGTGAAAAGTCAGGAAATAATGGATTTTTTTAATCAATTGGCAGAGGCGTACAGTAACAATGAAACCATGGATGAAATGTACGAATGCCTTTATAATCTTATTAATTACGGTTACTTATATACAGATTCAGAAGCAAATATCAGCTATTACGACGACGAAGATTATGATGATGAGTATGACGATTACGATGACTTTGATTATGAGGAGCATGACTTCGTATCGCAGGAAGGCTTTAAACTGATCGAATCCACAATCGAATATTCTGTGGACGGTGAAATAGTTTCGAAAGAGGAATACGATGATGCCTGGGATGACAGATTGGGCTATCTCGGTTCTTCTAACTGGGAAGAAAACGGACTTTCCATAGTAAATGCCGAAACAGATGAAATAATTTTTTCAGGGAAAATTTCCTGACAATGAATGAGCAATTGAAAAAATAAAAAGAACCTGCATTGTGAGAATAAATACTCTCCTTACAGGTTCTTTATCTATCGCCGTTTTATTGTCAAAATCCGCGTCCTGCTCCGCCGCCGCCTGAGCGGCCTCCTCCTCCGAAGCTTCCGCCGCCAAAACCGCCGCCTCCGGAACGTCCTCCAAAACCGCCTATGTGAGTTCCGCTGCCGAAATTAGTGAATCTTGGAAAGACATAGGGCATAAACACATTTCTTCGTCCTCTTCTTCCGCCTCTTCCTCTGCTGTTGATTATTATGATTATAATGATTAACACTACTAATCTCAACAATGCACCGTAATCTGAGGAGCCGCTGCCTTCATAGTGGTTTTCAACCTCTATATCACCAAATATATCATCGTTGTTGTAACCATATTCGTTATTAACCTCTATGGCTAAATTATAAAATATATTTGACAGACCTGTTGAATAATCCCCCTCTGAAAGATAGTCCAGAGATTCATCCAGTATACGCCCGGATTTGGAATCTGTTATCGCGCCCTCAAGACCGTAGCCGACCTCGATTTTAATTCTTCTTTCTTCTAATGCAAGCAACAGAAGCACACCGTTATCGTGACCCTTGTTTCCTATTTTCCATTCCTCAAAGAGCTTTACCGCATATGTGTTCTCATCTATGCCCTGCATATTTTTTACGGTCACAACAACTATCTGAGGTCTCTCCTCGGTATTTTCATAGTTTAAATTAACCTTCAATATGTTGTCCTTTGATTCCGTATCCATTACACCGGCAAAATCATTTATGTAAAATTCTCTTGTAGGCTCAGGCAAATCAACGTTAAGTCCGTATGCAACGTTTGATGTTATTATCATAAGTATTGCCAGCATAACGGCTAACCGATTTTTATTCACAGTACCACTCCCTAATCAAAGTTTACTTTTGGTGCCGTATCAGCTCCCGGAGATGCTTCAAAATACGGTCTTTTTTCAAAACCGAACATCGTTGCCATTATGTTTTTAGGAAAGCTTCTGATAGCAGAATTGTACTTGCTCACTGCATCGTTGTATCTGTTTCGTTCAGTATTGATTCTGTTTTCGGTACCGGCAAGCTCATCCATCAAGCCCGTAACATTCTGGTTAGACTTAAGCTCTGGGTAATTTTCCACCACAACCAGCAGTCTTGACAATGCGCCTTCCAATTCATTCGATGCCTGCACACTTTCGTCTACAGATGCCGCACCTGCCAGTCTTGCTCTGGCATCCGCAATCGCTGTGAAAACTTCCTCTTCATGAGCCATTGCTCCCTTTACTGATTCAACTAAATTCGGAATCAGGTCAAATCTTCTTTGAAGGCTGCTCTCAACAACAGCCCATTGTCTGTTTACTTCTTCATCCATAGCAACCAATGAATTGTAGCTGCCAAAGGTACTCATAACAACCATGACTGCGAGCACTACAAGTGCCGCTAATATTATTAAAACCTTTTTCATTTTATCACCTCTTAGTCTTCATCAAACTTTAACACAGCCAGGAACGCTTCCTGCGGAACCTCAACGCTTCCTATCTGTCTCATACGCTTCTTGCCTTCCTTTTG
>JAFACY010000253.1 GCA_023425285.1 Bacillota bacterium | reverse complement strand
CCCTTTATGCCAATATTCATTTTAATCACAAATAAATAAACAAACAATATGTTGACTATTGCTGCTATACCCATTCCTGCCGCTGCTAACTGCGGATGTCCGTCTGCCTTTACCAATACTTCAAAATAATCAGACAGCATGGCAAATATACCGAATATTGATAAAATCCCAAGGTATTCCTTGACAAAGACTATTGTTTTGTCGGTAGCTCCCAGAAAATATGCTATACTTTCAAGATTTAACAACACCAGGACTGTTACGGCAATACTTATGAAGCTTAAAATTACCGCACACATAGTAAATATTTCATTTGCCTTTTTGTTTTCTTTGTTGCCCAGATATATGGATGCAACTGTTGAAGCTCCTACTGAAAATAACACTGCAACCGCAAAGGTTATATTTACAAACGGCATACTGATGCTCAATGCTGCAAGAGCTATTTCACTCACTCCATTAGCTACAACAATACCCGTTGCCATAGTATAAAGCGAAAAAATCCACATCGCCGATACGGAGGGTATAACATATTTAAGAAATTTTCTTCTCATTATCCTCACCTCTTATCCATAGTATAAACTATAGTATCATACTAATGTCAATAGTAAGGTTTTAAAAAAAGCACCTCTTTTTCAGAGGCGCTCCGTACTGCTAAATATTATTAATCTTCGTGTTCTGAACAATTACATTCGTGTTCTTCGAAATCATCGTCGTAATCGTCGTCAAATTCATCATCGTATTCGTCATCAAAATCAAAGTCGTAATCATCGTCTTCATCAAATTCCATGTCACCGAATACTTCTTCTTCAATTGTTGATAAATCTTCATCCAATAAATCTAAGTACTCATTAACTTCATCTTGCTCTTCAACTATGTCGTTCATACCATCAGCTATTTCTTCAATAACATCCATCAAAGCATTAAATAACTTACCTTCTTTTGAATCCGCTTTAACGTCTAACCCATCGGCTAAACCTCTTAAATATGCTATCTTTTCATACAAAAAATCCATGTTATACCTCCTCTAAACTCTCGACAGATATTCACCTATTCTGGTGTCAATCTTAATTTTATCGCCTATCTCAACAAAGAGCGGCACGTTAACCTTAGCGCCTGTTTCAACTATAGCAGGCTTGTTTGCACCTGTGGCAGTATCTCCCTTGAAGCCCGGTTCTGTTTCAACTATTTCCAGTTCAACAAAATTCGGTGCTGACACTTCAAATGGCTTGCCTTCATAAAATCTCATCTGAGCAAATTCATTCTCTTTGATATAGATGATTGCTTCTGCAACCTGCTCATGATTTAAAGGAATTTGTTCAAACGATTCAGGATCCATAAAATAATATAATTCTCCGTCATTATATAAATATTGCATATCCTTTGTTTCTATTCTTGCCAGCGGAAATTTTTCAGTAGGGTTAAAGGTTTCCTCTCTTATAGCTCCTGTCACGATGTTTTTTAATTTACCTCTGACAAAAGCCGCTCCTTTACCGGGTTTAACATGCTGAAAATCCACTATTTGCCATAATCCATTATTCCAAGATATAGTAACGCCCTTTTTAAAATCGCTTGCTGTAATCATTGTTGTCTCCTCCTTATGTATATTATAACCAGCAGATTGCTGCTTATTCCACTATAATTGTTCGCCCTGTTGCCACAACAACAGTAATCTCTTTAAATTTTTTTGTCTTTGTGTCAGTTATACTGAAGGTTCCCGGATGTATGGGAGTTCCGTTTGAATTAAAGTATAAATCACCCATACCGTTATAACTGATGGTGTATCTGTTTTTCAGTTTAACCGCCTTCATTAACTTCTGGTCCTGCATATTAATTATGTAATAACTGTGTTCACTGGAATTTATGTTTATTTTATAGCTGTTTGAAGGGTTCTTCATCACTTCCGTCTGAATATATCTCACATCCTTCAAAAGCTCTTCCAAAGAATTGTCTAAATAGCCAAAGTCATTTGAAATTTTAGGGATACTTAAGCCGATCAATATTCCCAATAAAGAAATTACCGTAATTATTTCAATAAGAGTATAACCCTTTTTATCCATTGTACTCCCTTGGGATATAATCACTCATCCCATTTTATAAATTAATTGAATATTTGTCAATGTTTTCTTGAATTAATGTGCTATATTTTTAGCTTAGTCTCATGTATATAAGCTGTGATGCCTCATACTTTTCATCACCCTTGATCATTACAACCGTAATTCTCAGTCCGGTTGCCTCAGCAAATGATTTTCCGACCGGATATGGTTTTATTTTCAGCTCTTTTATATAAATACCCAGTTCATCAGACGCCAAATCACTCGATTTTCCTTTGCCGTAAAATATCTTTGGTTTTCTTTTGACCTCTTTTACTTCAAAGATATGGCACTGGTTGGATTCTTGCCCATATCTGAATAATATTTTAGATACTGTTTCTTCTTCCTTTGAATTAATCTTACTTCGAGGAGGCGATCCGGTTAAAATCATTTCAACATTTTTTGATTCCATAGCTTTTTCGGAAACAAAATTGAGAATATATTGAGCCTGAAACTGCAGCTCGGCATTTGTTTTTATTTTCGTGCTGTTGTTAATACTTGAAATAAAAAAAGTCATGGTTGGTACAATAACAAGTGTAATTAATACCAAAGTCAGTAACAGTTCAATCAAAGTAAATCCTCTTTTACATTTCATAACACACCTTGCTATAAATCAATACTGCTCAGTTCAAATAATTCGGAAGGATCAGTCCTGCCTGTTTTAATATCAGCATAGCGTGGAATCAATAAATGCATTTCGGCACTCACACTTTTTTTAATGCCGTCAGTTGACACGTATGTTGATTTTATACATAATGTAAGCTTTTCACCCTTAAAAAATAACTTGTCATAATTCTCAAGCTCTGTTGCGGGGTTTTTGCTGCTTTTTACCGTTCCTGCCGCACGGTTTATTACGTATGTTTTATAACTGCTTCTGAACAGTGCCTCCGCTCCATCAACATCCTCGGGATAAGCTTCAATATATTCATCCACCTTGCTGACAGAGTCGTTGCATGCACTGCACACCATATTATACACTCTCATGGCTGTGTTGTTTATGCCGTCTTCGGATAAATACAGCG
>JAFACY010000249.1 GCA_023425285.1 Bacillota bacterium | reverse complement strand
TTTAAATTCATCACGGGTTATATATCCGTCAGCGGTTATTTCATTTACGAAGCTCATCATTGCAGCGATAGCAGTATTGAACTTCATAGCTTCATAATCTTCTGTCACTTTTTTGATTGTTTTGTGCATCAATGTCATATGCTTTTCTGAGTAGCCTGCTTCGTCTGTTATCATTTCCTGAAGCTTCCACGCTCTGTCTAGGAATCTTCGGCAGCCTTTTACGCTGGCATCGTTCCATATTGCATATTTCTCATAATCACCTATGAACATTATATACGTCCTGAGTGTGTCTGCTCCGAATTCGTCGATGATGTCGTTAGGATTAACAACATTTCCTCTTGATTTGGACATCTTTTCACCGTCTGAGCCAAGTATCAGACCCTGAGCTGTACGTTTAGCATATGGTTCCTTGAACGGTACTGCTCCGATGTCAAACAGGAAGCGGTGCCAGAATCTCGAATAAATCAAGTGTCTCGTAACATGCTCCATACCGCCGTTGTACCAGTCAACAGGACCCCAGTATTTGAATTTTGCATCCGAAGCTATTGCCTCTGTGTTGCGAGGATCTATATATCTCAGGAAGTACCATGACGATCCTGCCCATTGAGGCATGGTATCAGTTTCTCTTTTTGCAGCCTCTCCGCACACAGGGCATTTTACATTAACCCATTCGTGTATGTTTGCCAGCGGTGATTCTCCCGTGTCCGTAGGCTGATATTTCTCAACGTCAGGCAGTGTAAGCGGCAGCTCCTCTTCCGGTACAGGAACCATTCCGCAGTGCGGGCAATGGATTATAGGAATAGGCTCTCCCCAGTATCTTTGTCTGTTGAACGCCCAATCCTTCATTTTATAGTTGGTCTTCGGCTCACCCAGGTTATTTTCTTTTAAATAATCTATTATTTTTGCTATTGCTTCTTTTACTCTCAAGCCGTTTAATATACCCGAATTCACCAATATGCCGTCTTCAACGTCTGTGAATGCTTCTTCTTCGATGTTTCCGCCGCCTATTACTTCTATTATAGGTATATTAAATTTCTTTGCAAATTCCCAGTCACGTGTATCATGTCCCGGAACTGCCATTATGGCTCCTGTTCCGTAGCCCATCATTACATAGTCTGCAACCCATACAGGAACTTCTTCGCCGGAAACTGGATTAATTGCCGATAGTCCTTTGATTTCCACACCTGTTTTGTCCTTTGCAAGCTGGACTCTTTCAAATTCTGTTTTCTTTTTTGACTGCTCCTGATATTCATGGATTTCAGCCATGTTGGAAATTCTGTCATGATATTTTTCCAGATATGGATGCTCCGGTGCAATAACCATGAATGTTACTCCATACAATGTATCAGGTCTGGTTGTATACACTCTCAGTCTATCCTCAGTGTCCTTTAATTTAAAATCAACCTCAGCACCGTATGAACGTCCTATCCAGTTTTCCTGCTCCAGTCTGATTCTCGGAAGATAATTAACTTCATTTAAGCCATCCAACAGCTTATCTGCATATTCTCTTATCTTTAAGAACCAAACGTCCTTTTCCAATTGTACAACCTGTTCTCCGCAGCGGTCACATACTCCATTCTGTGAATCCTCATTTGCAAGAACAACCTTACAATGATTACAAAAGTTTACGTATGATTTGTCCTTGAATGCCAGACCGTGCTTGAACAACTGCAGGAATATCCACTGAGTCCATTTGTAATATCCGGGATCTGTAGTATCAACAGTCCTGGTCCAGTCAAAGGAATAGCCTGCTGCCTTTAACTGCTGAGTAAACACCTTTATATTTCTGTCTGTTACCACTCTCGGATGTATACCGTTCTGAATGGCATAGTTTTCTGTAGGAAGTCCGAATGCATCCCAGCCAATTGGGAAAAGCACATTGTAGCCTTCCAGTCTTCTTTTTCTGCTGATTACTTCAAGTGATGTATAGGCACGTATGTGTCCTACATGCAGTCCTACTCCTGATGGATACGGGAATTCCACCAGACCGTAAAATTTCTTTTTGTCTGAATTGTCATCTGCCTTAAATGTTTCATTTTTCTCCCATATTTCCTGCCATTTTTTCTCTACGGCACTTGGATTATATGTCTTCATTGTATCCTCCGAATTATTTTATTGGTGATAAGGGCATAAAAAAAACTCCTCCCTGCTGGGACGAAGTTGTATCCGCGGTACCACCCAAATTAGGCATATTGCCTCTCTTAATTTTTATAACGGTTATCCCGTCTGAAACTACTTTATTCGCTCCAAATACTCATGGACGAGTTCAATCTTAGTATTACTGCCTCTCACCAAACGGCAGCTCTCTTGAAATACATCACAATCTACTACTTCCAATCACAGTAATTTATTAACTTTCTACGTATTATATCAAAACATTTTTTTTATTGCAATAGCAATTTTTTAGTTTGTAAATAAAATTTGATTATATCTGGAGATTATGATAGAATTTTTTATTATATCATACCTGAGCAGAGGGCAGCACAAGCTTGCTTGTATTGCCGAGGCGATGGTATGATATATGCAATATATCATACCTGAGCAGAGCGCAGCGCAAGCTGGCTTGCATTGCCAAGGTGATTGTATGATATATATTTATTATATTATATCGGAGTTTTGTTATGTCAAATTTAAAATCAAATAAAAGCACTGTTGTTTACATTATAACATTGATTGTTTCTGCATTATTCATCATTACGGGATACAGGATGAACAAAATTGATTTGTTTCCGCATCAGGATGTAAAGGCATACAAGGCAGAGGTAGTGGAAATCAATGAAGTAACCGAAGAGGATATTGATTACGGATATGAAAAGATGAAATCCATGACTGTCAGGTTTACCGCAAGGCTAAATGACAAGAATACAGACAGCAGAGAGGTTGAAGCTTTTCAATACATAGACGAATCAATAGAAATAAATCCGAAGGAAATAGAAGTCGGAGATACAATACTTATAGCCGAGCTGAGTTCAAGAACAAATATAGAGGAAACAGAATGGACATTCCTTGAATATTACAGGATAAATTCTATTATCAAGCTTACTCTCATATTTTTTGCCCTGCTCATATTGATTTGCAGAAAGAAAGGAATCAACACGATTATTTCCCTTATAATTACATTCCTTTCAATATTTATGGTGTTCATACCTTCTATTTTAAACGGAAGAAACATTTATATTTCTTCTATTATAATATGTGTGTTCATAATTTTATCAAGCTTATTGATAATCCATGGTCTTCACAAAAAAACACTGTGTGCTGCCATAGGTAATTTAGGCGGTCTTGCCACTGCCGGAATTTTATCCTACATAATCAGCAATATGCTCAGTCTGACGGGTCTGATTGATCAGGATTCAATGTTCCTGCTTATGATAAATCCTGAAAATCCATTGAATTTAAAGGCAATCCTGTGGAGCAGCATTGTAATCGGTTCATTGGGAGCGGTAATGGATATTTCCATGTCAATTTCTTCTGCGGTCAACGAGCTTGCGGAAAATATTGAAAATAAGAATTTTAATGTATTTTTAAAATCCGGTATAACCATAGGTCAGGACTCAATAGGAACAATGACGAGCACCTTGGTACTGGCATACATCGGAAGCTCCTTGTCTGTTGTACTTTTAATGCTTGTTTACAGCAGCGATATGATACAGCTTTTAAATCTTGAGATGATAATATATGAAATTCTGCAGGCAATAATAGGAAGCATGGGACTGTTGTTTGCAATTCCCATAACTTCATTATTTTCAGCTTATATATTCAGCAAATAATTTAATAAGTGAGCATAAAAAAGACTGCTGAATTCAGCAGTCTTTACGTTTGTTCCTGCAGCAGCTTCCTCTGATGCAGGCTTCTCCTTCTCCGTCACAAAGCCTGTATTCGCCGCCTTCTATTCTCAAAACCTTGCCGTTTACCAATGACTGCGCAAGCTTCTTCCTTGCCTCACTGTAAATGCCCTGGACGGTTGTCCGTGCCACATTCATCTGAGATGCACACTCTTCCTGCGAAAGCTCTTCCAAATCAATCAGCCTGATAGTTTCATACTCATCAACAGTCATGTTCACAAACATAACATCAGTTCCCTGAGAATCCAGCGGTCCAAATTTATCACAGTCGGGAAGGCAGCATACTCTTCTCCATTTCCTTGGTCTCGGCATATCATATCCTCACGTTGCACTTACCTGCAGCTTCTGTTTTCATTTTTTTCTCCTCCATTCATCTCTTTCCAAAATCTCTGCAATTTTAACAAATGGTTTATCATCGATTAACTCAACAAGACCCTTATCGATTGATACGGCTATACTGGTATCTATAGGCAATTTTGCCAATACATCGATGTTATGTTTTTTTGCCACAGCATCAATGTTGCTTTCACCGAAAATTTTATGCTCCTTATCGCATTCTGTACATTTAAAGTACGACATGTTTTCTACGATGCCTATGATAGGAATATTCATATTTTCTGCCATCTTAACCGCTTTTTCAACGATCATTGACACTAACTCCTGAGGTGAGGTCACAACTATTATGCCGTCAACAGGCAGTGACTGAAAGACTGTCAAAGGGACATCTCCTGTTCCGGGAGGCATGTCAACAAACATATAATCAATATTTTCCCAGATTACTTCTGCCCAGAACTGCTTTACAACTCCTGCTATAACAGGACCTCTCCAGATCACAGGGTCTGAATCATTCTCAAGCAATAAATTTACCGACATTATATCTATACCTGTCTTTGTTTTAGACGGCAATATTCCCGTACCGTTACCCTTTGCCTTTTCCTTCACTCCAAAAGCTTTGGGGATTGAAGGTCCCGTGATATCCGCATCCAATATACCAACCTTATGATTTCTGCGGTTCATAGTGACAGCAAGCATTGAAGTAACCAATGATTTACCTACTCCTCCCTTACCGCTTACAACGCCTATTACCTTTTTAACACTGCTCAGTTCGTGTGGCTTTTCTAAAAATTCACTTGCTTCTGTCCTGCTGCCGCAATTTTGATTGCACGAGCTGCAGCTTGAATTACAATTTTCACTCATTTATTTTGCTCCTGATATATAATATTAATAGAATTATATCCCTATTATTGTCATATGTCAAATAACTAATGCATGTACTGCATGTACAAAAAAAGACCGGCACCCAAAATTACGGTACCGGCAATATAAAAATTATTAGCTAACATTTTTTGAGAACCTGCAATTACATTTGCAAGCTCTGTATACAAATTATTATTCCGTTAATGTTTGTTAATTATCAAACTATATCTGTATTATACATTATCCGTGTTATTTAAGCAATATTTTTGTCAAAAATTTTGCAATATATTTTTAGTTAATAATGCTTGTTATACTGATTGTATTTTGTTATAATGTAAAGATATTTGAACGGAGAAACATCAGATGAACTTACTTACACTTTTTCTTACATCCATTGGGTTATCAATGGATGCATGTGCCGTTTCTATTTCCAACGGCATGTGTTATTCAAAATACGATAAAAAAGATATTTTATTAACAGCTTTTGCATTCGGCTTTTTTCAGGCAATTATGCCCCTGTTGGGTTTTCTTGCCGGCTCAATTTTCAGCGAAGCCGTTTTATTTCTGGATCACTGGATCGCTCTGATTTTACTTTCAATTATCGGCGGCAAAATGATATACGAAGCAATTAAGGAGTTTAAATGTCCTGAGGTCTGTCTTACCGGTAATAAAGGACTTACTTCAAAAACACTGATATTGCAGGCAATTGCTACAAGCATAGACGCTTTTGCCGTGGGAATCGGATTTGCTGTTATGAAGGTTAATATACTGAGTGCCGTATTATTTATAGGAATAATAACCTTTATTACTTCGTTCATCGGATCCCATCTAGGAAAAAAATGCGGTGAAATGTTCAAGCAAAAAGCTGAAATATTAGGCGGAGCAATACTTATTTTTATCGGTATCAAGATTTTCTTAGAGCACACACTTGGCTAGATTTAAATAATCGGGATGTAACGCAATGACAAAACCCGATGAGTTTTCATAAAACTTATCGGGTTTATTTTTGTCTTTATGAGAGGTATGGCATGATTGAATTAAAAAATATTAATAAAACCTTTAAGGTATCACGGCGTAATGCAGGTTTCAGAGAAGCCGCAAAATCATTTTTTCACAAGGAATACGAATATATCAAGGCGCTTGATAATATCACATTTAATATTTCCGAGGGAGAAATGGTGGGATACATAGGTCCGAACGGAGCTGGAAAAAGCTGTACCATAAAAATCATGAGCGGAATACTGAATCCCGACAGCGGAACCTGTACAGTGAACGGCAGAACTCCATGGAAGGACAGAATTAATCACGTAAAGGAAATAGGAGTCGTATTCGGTCAGAGATCACAGCTTTGGTGGGATGTTCCCGTTATTGACAGCTTTGAGCTGCTTAAGGACATTTACAAAATTGATGAAAAACAGTATAAGAAAAGCTTTGATGAATTGGTTTCGCTTCTGAATATTGAAAAAATAATTAAAACACCTACGAGACAGCTATCCTTAGGACAACGCATGAGGTGTGAAATTGCAGCATCACTGCTGCACAACCCTAAAATTCTTTTTCTGGACGAGCCTACAATCGGACTTGATGCTGTTTCTAAAATTGCGGTGAGAGAATTTATAAAATCTATAAACCACGAAAGAAAAACAACCGTTATATTGACAACTCACGATATGCAGGATATTGAAGCCCTTACCAAAAGGATAATACTCATCGGCAAAGGAAGGATTCTGTTGGACGGCGATTTGAATTCGCTTAAAAAACAATATACAAAGCATAAAATCATAACGGTGGAATACAGCGGCGGAACGCCCGGTATGTTAAACGGTCTGACTATAACTGAAAATACAAAAAACAGACTTGTTGCCGCAATCGATACTGATTGTATTTCTGTTTCAAACGCAATATCGAAGCTGTCCGAATCTCTTGATATAACTGATATTTCCGTATCCTCCTCAAGTGTGGAGGAAATGGTTATATCCATGTACAAGGAGCACAATATATGAGAGCCTATTTTACATTTTTTAAAATACGTGTCTTAAAGGGACTGCAGTACAGGGCAGCAGCTTATGCAGGAATTGCTACCCAATTTGCGTGGGGATTTATGACTATACTGATGTTCAGTGCGTTTTATAAAAGCAGCCCTGAAAACTTCCCTATGGCGTTTGAAAAAGTCACTACGTACATCTGGCTGCAACAGGCTTTTCTTGCGCTTTTTATGGCCTGGTTTTTTGACAACGAAATATTTGACAGCATTTCAAACGGAAATGTCGCATATGAATTATGCCGACCAACAGGATTGTATGAAATGTGGTTTGTAAGGTCATTGTCAAGCAGAGTTTATCGTGTAATGCTTCGATGCTCACCTATTCTGATAGTGGCGGCACTTTTGCCCGCACCCTACGGGATACTGCCTCCGGCTGACATCAGCACACTCATCATGTTTGTACTTTCGATGATTTTAGGATTGTTTTTAATGGTAAGCATAAACATGGTAATTTATGCTTCTACATTTTACACATTATCCCCGATGGGTATAAGAATTTTATCCATATCATTAATGGAGCTTTTTTCAGGAGCAGTAATTCCACTTCCATTTTTGCCGGACAGAGTGCTCCGTATTTTTAATCTGCTGCCCTTTGCTTCAACGCAAAATACACCGTATCTGATTTATAACGGCTATTTGTCGGGAACGGATATATTCTATGCCATGATGCTGCAAATAACATGGCTTATAGCATTTGTGCTGTTTGGAAAAATACTCTTCAATAATGCATTGAAAAAAGTGGTCGTACAAGGAGGATGATATGAAGCTATGGTTTAAATATGCGGGAATTGTGCTGCGCTCACAGATGCAGTATAAAACATCCTTTATTCTTACGGCATTGGGTCAATTTTTAGTGTCTTTTTCCGTATTTATAGGAATTTACTTTATGTTTATGAGATTTAACAGCGTTGAGGGATTTAAATTTTCAGAGGTGCTCATATGCTTTTCTGTGCTGCTCACTTCATTTTCTGTTGCAGAGTGTTTTTTCCGCGGTTTTGATACGTTCGGAGGGATTATTTCAAATGGTGAATTTGACAGAATAATGGTGCGTCCGCGAAATGAAATCCTTCAGGTTTTAGGCTCAAAAATAGAATTTACACGCATCGGTCGCTTTTTGCAGGCAATAATCGTCCTTGCTTATGCCATACCAAACAGTGGTATAGTGTGGACGGCAGATAAAATAATTACCCTATGCCTAATGATAATCGGCGGAACATTTTTATTTGCAGGATTGTTCATAATATATGCCGGAATATGCTTTTTCACTATCGAAGGTCTGGAATTTATGAATATATTCACAGACGGCGGCAAGGAGTTCGGAAAATATCCTTTGTCAATTTACGGTGAAGGTATTTTGAAATTTTTCACCTTTATCATACCCCTTGCGCTTATTCAGTATTATCCTCTTCTGTACCTGCTGGGAAGAACAACTAATCCCTTATATATGATACTGCCTTTATCAGGTATAATATTTCTTCTGCCCAGCTATATTTTCTGGCGATTCGGTGTAAGGCACTATAAATCCACAGGATCGTGATAACATCTGCATTACAGTTATAGATTAAAAAAATCCTCAAGAGCAATAGCTTGAGGATTTTTTTAATATTTATCTCGTTAACTTATACAACGCATATTGATTTAAAGAAACTCCTTCTTTTTCCGCTTCAATAGCCAGTCTTTGATGCAATGTTCTTGGTAATCTTACAACAAATTTACCGCTGAAATCTTCAGTCTGTACAGGTAATGGGATATCAATATCGTTTTGTAATTTTGTTTCGATATATCCTTCCATAGCTTCGTTCAAATTTTTATATACCTCTTCTACAGTATCTCCTGTACTCTGACATCCGTCAAGCTCAAGAATTTTACCGTAAAAATATTTTCCGCTTTCATCATTAACCTGCTGAACCAAGTAATTATAAGGCATATTCATATAATCTTTTACTGTATATTTTTTATTGTTCATATATCTATCACCCTATCTAACAGTATCATATATAGTACTATAAATCAATATTTTATATTTTCAAAAACAAAAGCACTTACATTTTCGGTAAGTGCTCTGGCTGTTTTACTCTTCTTCCTCTTCTTCAGGCTCATCCCAGTTGTGGTAGATTTCCTGCACGTCGTCGCAGTCTTCGAGGGCTTCTATCAGTCGGTTCAGGAATTTTACACTTTCCTCATCCTCTACCTTTACATAGGTTTGAGGGATGTACATGATATCTCCCTTGAGGTTCATATATCCGGCTTCTTTTAAACCGTTCAGCACCTTGATGAAATCCTCGGGTGCTGTTGTAACCTCGTAGCTGTCGTCCTGAGTTTCAAAATCTTCAGCTCCTACGTCCAGAGCAGCCATCATCAATGTTTCTTCATCGATTTCGTTGTCCTGATCTATGGATATTACACCCTTTCTGTCGAAAAGATATCCCACGCATCCTGTTGTTCCCAAATTTCCGTTGTTTTTTGAAAAATAATGTCTGACATCTGCTGCCGTACGATTTTTATTGTCTGTGAGACACTGAACCATAAAAGCTGTACCGCTTGGTCCGTATCCTTCATAAGTGATGGTTTCGTAGTTTTCACCCGATGCCGCAGCCAGACCTGCCTTGATCGCTCTGTCGATGTTATCATTCGGCATATTCTGTGCCTTTGCTTTTTCTATTGCAGTTGCCAATGATGAATTATAGCCTGCATCGGCTCCACCTTCTCTTACTGCAACTGTTATGGCTCTTGCCAATTTAGTAAATATTTTACCCTTTAATGCGTCCTGTTTCCCTTTACGATTCTTTATATTAGACCATTTTGAATGTCCTGACATATTAACATCCTCCTTACGTTATCAAATTGTATCAATTTTAACGAGATATTCTATCACACAATTTTATTTATTTCAAATATTTTATAACATAATTTTTCCGTCTGCAACAGAATAATACGCCGGTTCTCCTATATTTATATCAATTTTACCGTTGGTTGCTTCATTTAACAGCATTCTGATATTTTCAATTTCGTCGTCCTTTACTAACAGTCCGTATTTGACAGTTTCCAGATATTCCTTATCCTTTATTATTACATTGTTCTTTTGCAGATCGTTGTCCATTTTTCCGATAAGAGTATAATCTAAATTAAAGTACATATCGTAGTACAAATTTCTTTCTACTATAATTCCGTTTTCAAGACCTATTTTAGCTCCCTTTGTGTATGCACGCACCAACCCGCCTGCACCGAGCATGATTCCGCCGAAATACCTCGTTACAACCACTGCCGTATTAACCAGATTTTCCTGATTTATAACGTTGAGTATAGGCATACCTGCTGTACCGGATGGCTCTCTGTCGTCCGAATATCTCTGGATGTTTTTGTTTTCTCCTATGACATAGGCATAGCAGTGATGTCCTGCATCCTTAAATTCTTTTCTGACAGATTCGATGAAGCTGACAGCCTCTTCTTCACTTTCAACAGGGGCGGCGGTTCCTATGAATCTGGATTTATTAATAATTATTTCATCTCTTCCTATCTTATGGACAGATTTATAATTACCCATTTATATCACCTGTTATGTATTTCTCATATTGCTGCTTTTCATTTTCATACAGTATTGCGTCAAAGCTTACTCCCTCTCCGTCAAATTCTACATTGTCGGTGAATCTGTTTTCGTAGAGCCAATAATAGTTCTTCAATTCACTGTTTGGTATTTTAAGAGAGTATTTATTTTTTTCACCATTGATTTTGTAATCAACAGTATTCAATAAAACGTCAATATTCAGCTTGTTTCTTGCTGATATGTATATTATGTCGTTGCTTGATACCGTTGTAATTTTGTCGTTCACAATATTATCGATTTTGTTGTAAACAGTCAGTACGGGTATATCCTTATCTATTATCTTTTCCACCAATTTTGTCGTTGTTTCTTTATGCAGGGCTAAATTTTCATCATTGATATCAATCAAATGGATTATCAGATCGGCATACTTGATTTCTTCGAGTGTTCCCTTAAAAGCTTCCACTATTTGTGTGGGGAGCTTTTTAATGAAGCCTACCGTATCAGAAAATACGGCTCTTCTTCCTCCGGGTAACCTGACTCTTCTGAGCTCTGTATCCAGAGTCGCAAACAGCATGTCATGAGAAAACACCTTTTTATTTTCAGCATCCTCTTCACTATATTCACTTTCTACCAACGTATTTAACAGAGTTGATTTTCCCGCATTAGTATAGCCCACTATTGAAATAATGGGAATCTGATCCTTCATTCGTTTTTTTCTTTTTGTTTCTCTTACCTTGCCTAATTCTTCAAGATTGTTTTGAATATCTGATATCTTTTCCTTTATCCTTCTTCTGTCAAGCTCTAATTTCTGCTCTCCTGGTCCTCTTGTACCTATACCTCCGCCTAATCTCGACAAATTCTTGTTTAAACCGATCAGCCTCGGTAGACTGTATTTAAGCTGAGCCAGTTCAACCTGAAGCTGTCCTTCTTTTGTAAGTGCTCGTTTGGCAAATATATCAAGTATAAGGTTAGTCCTGTCTATAACCTTTGCATCGACTATTTCCTCAATATTTCTTATTTGCGAGCCGCTAAGTTCATCATTAAAAACTACGGTATCTATTTCAAGCTCCTTGACGTAATTTGCAATTTCTTCAATTTTTCCCTGTCCTACATAGTATCTGTTATCTATTGAATGCTTGTTCTGGACAATACTTGAAATAACAACACCCTCCGCAGCCTCAACAAGCAGCTTCAGCTCCTCCATGTCGTTTGTTTCTTTTCCGTTTGATAATTCTACCGCTATTAACAGGCATCTTTCTTTTTCCATGTATCCTCCATAATCCTCTTTTTGATTTGGGTCGTACATATCTTACCACATTTCAACAGAAAATACACAATAATTATTTTTCAGCAATCTATATTTTGATTACATTGTTATTTTTATAACTCTTAAAATTATTTTAATTATTTGTTTATAATTCCTTAATTTGTACATAACTAAGAGGGTGGATTTATTAAAACTATTGATTTAACGCTATTTCTATTATATAATGTCTTAGAACTTAAAATCTTTGACAATATTAGATTGTACTGATTCAACTAAAGTTCATTTTTAGCGGAGGTTAATATGTCAAAAGAAAATAAGCAAGATGATATAATTAAAAAAAATAACAATAACGAAACAGTTGAAAATAAAGATGGTAATAAAGAGAAAGGCAAGAAGAAAAGAAAGAAAAAAATCCGAGTTTTCAGAGTTTTATTACTGATTATTTTTGTTGCGTTAATAATAGTCGGCGGTTCAATTGCCGGTATGGTTTTAGGAATAGTTAAAAGTTCCCCCGAAATAAACACAGGCGATATATACAATACTTTATCGGAAAGCTCTGTGATAGTTGATGAAGCCGGTAACATAATAGAACAGATTCACGACCCCAATGAAAACAGAGAAATCATAAAGCTGAGCAGTATACCGAAAAATCTGCAGAACGCATTTATTGCAATTGAGGATGAACGTTTCAGAACACATTTCGGTATAGACATAAAGCGTATATTCGGTTCACTCATACATAATGTCAAGGTCGGAGACCTGACGAGTCAGGGTGCAAGTACCATAACACAGCAGCTTATCAAAAATTTATACTTAAGCGGCGATAAATTATGGGAACGTAAAATACAGGAAATGTACCTTGCAACACAATTAGAAAGAAAGCTCTCAAAGGATCAGATACTTGAGGGGTATTTAAATACAATACCTTTGAATCAAAGTGCATGGGGTGTTCAGACTGCCGCTTACACATATTTTTCAAAGGATGTAAGCGAACTTACACTTGCGGAAAGTGCAATGCTTGCAGGAGCTGCAAAGGGTCCGAGTTATTCTCTGTTTAACAGGTATAACATGGACAATTTAGATGGCATATCGGAAGAGGACATCGTAGGTTATGTATATATAGGCTCTGTTCAATATGCGTGCGTGTACAACGAAAACGCTAAAAACCGCCAGTTGGCAGTACTTAACAAAATGCTGGAGCTTGAATTTATATCCCAGGCAGAATACGATGAAGCAAAGACCGTGGATATGCGTGTAGCACTGACTCCCGGTCAGACAAAAATAGAAGGTATATCCTCGTCACCCATGGATTATGTGAAGGAACAGGTAGTTGAAGACATAATGGAAGCTCAGGGCAAGACATATGAAGAAGCAGAAAATGTTCTTTACAAGGGCGGTCTCACAATCACAACTACTCTCGATATAAACATGCAGAAATCTCTCGAAGATTCCTATGATAACTTTGCACTGCTGTTGCTTGGCAAGGAACCGACCGGAGATACACCCATAGTCCAGGACTGGAAATATTTCAGATGGTCTCAGGGTCAGGGAACAGGCATGCTTGACACCGACCTGAATATATTAAATGAAACCGGCAATCTCATTTATTACGCAAAGGACAACATAATGGATTCAAATAATGCCATTTATCTGAATCCTGATGAATACAGCTACGACAGTGAAGGTAATTTGATAATTACTTCCAACAAGTTTGACATATACGCTTCCGTAATTGATATTGTGGATGCTTATACGATAAATGATAAATTGAACTTTGTATCACACAGTATCGGAGCTCTCAACATAGGAAACAATTTTGAGGTCATTGAAAAAAAAGGATCAAAAGGAAGCTTCAAAATACCTAAAAGCTATCTGGATAAAAACTCCGAGAGCGCTGAAATGTTTAAGGTTGGAAGTGATAATGTTCTGAGAATAGCAGAAGGGTATTTCTTCTTCCAGGAGAAGGGTATAGTCCAGCCGCAATCGGCAACTGTTATCCTTGATTACAAGACAGGTAAAATAAAAGCTCTGGTCGGCGGAAGAGAAATCGAAGGAAGCAAGACCTTCAACCGTGCGGTGGATGCAGCGAGACAACCAGGTTCTACAATAAAGCCATTGTCAGTATACCTTCCTGCACTTGATATGGGATATTCTGCTGCTCATATTTTAGATGACCTTCCGAGGTACAATGACAAGGGCGACAGATGGCCTAAAAACTGGTATGAACACAGAGAAATCAAGTACAATGGTATAACTACCCTGCGTAAATCCGTAGAACAGTCTATCAATACAAATGCTGTTACCATGCTTGAAACAATCGGTACCGATGCTGCAATGAATTCATTGACCAAGCTCGGATTGATTAATCCTAACAATCCTGAAAAGGATACATTTGTTTCACCGGCAGAAAATACAACCAATAATGATGTGAACTTAGCTTCTCTCGCATTGGGCGGATTAACAAGAGGCTTTACTCCTCTGGGAATGACCGCCGCTTACGGTGCGATTGCCAATGATGGTGTATATATTGAGCCTCATGCATATACAAAGGTTGTTAACAGTAAGGGTGAAACTATTTTAGAAAAAATACCCGAAACTCATGTTGTAGTTACTCCCGAGGTTGCTTCACTGATGAAGGATATTTTAAGAAGCACCGTTAATCCGGGATTATCCTACAAAGCTAAGCTTCCTGCAGAAATGGGCATCGAAGTAGCCGGCAAGACAGGTACTACTCAGGCAAACGGAGATTTCTGGTTTATGGGCTTCACTCCATATTATGTAGGCGGAGTATGGGTTGGAAATGATAACGTACAGATGAAGCTGTCAAGATTAAGCGACAGCGGTATAACGGCAAGTCTGTGGGCGGGAATTATGACTCCCATACATCAGGGACTGCCTGCCGCAAAGTTTGATATAAATCCGAATTTAGTACGCGTACAGGTATGCAGCCAGTCAGGCAAATTACCGGGAGAGTTATGTGCACACGACCAACGAGGAAGTCAGATAATAACAGAATATTTTGTTCCGGGTACACAGCCTACAGAGGTATGCGATGTACATGTGAAAGCTGAAATATGCACCAGCTCTAACTTGCTTAAATCACCTTACTGTCCGGGAAATCTTATTGAGGAAAGAGTATTTATCAAGAGAGATCCTCTTTTCGACCCGGAAGCCAAATCCTCTAATTTAGAAGCCAAAAAGCTTTATCAGCAGGTATTGGAGGACAGAATAATATTTACTTTAGACGAACTTAAGGATATTTACGTCGGTCAGGTTGAGTTTGACGAAAGCGGTCAGATTGTTCAGGTAATGGGAGTAACTGTTGATAAGTTAGGATTTTCGGGTTATTTAACCGAGGATTACAAATATCAGATCCCTACAAAGATGTGTACCTACCACACCAAGTGGCATTTTGACCAATGGATGGATGAACAGAATTCCGGAAGTGAAAACGGAAATTTAGGAGATATCATAGACGGACTGATTGAATCCGGAGAAGGAAGCAACGGCGAAAATGGTGATAACGGAAACAATGACAACGGTGGAAATAATAATAACGGTAATAATGGTAATGGTTCCACTTTGGATGACATTTTAGATTCAATAGAAAATTAATTAAAATAGAGTTTAGAAATTATTCTAAACTCTATTTTTTAATAAATAGCCACAGGTCCATGAGGTCCATCGATAATTTCTATTTTTGTTTCAAAAATATCCGTCAGAGCTTCAGGGTTCATAACCTCTTCCACTGTTCCGAAAGCGGCTATTTTTCCATCCTTCATGGCACAGATTCTGTCGGAATACTTAGCGGCAAAATTTATATCATGCATAACCGTCAGGATTGTCCTGCCAAATTCATTGGCAGCATGTCTCAGATGCTCCATCATCTGGACAGAACGTGCAACATCAAGATTGTTCAGAGGTTCATCCAAAAGTACATATTCTGTCTCCTGGCACAAAACCATTGCCACATATGCCCTTTGTCTTTGTCCTCCTGACAGCTCATCCAAATATCTGTTTTCTAAATCCGTGAGCCCTAAGAAATCTATATATTTGGAAATAATTGCTTCATCCCCTTTAGTCAGTCTTCCCTTTGAATAAGGGAAACGTCCGAATCCGACCAGTTGTCTTACAGTAAGCCTGGTTATAAAATGATTTTCCTGCCGCAATATAGTCAGAATTTTTGCCACATCCTCTGATTTAGTTTTAGAAATATCCATATCTGCCACCTTAATATGTCCTTCGTCCATATCCAGCAGTCTTCCTATCATCAAAAGCGTGGTTGATTTTCCTGCACCGTTCGGACCTATAAGAGAGGTGAGTCCGGCTTTCGGAATTTTTATATTTAAAGGTCCTATTTCCACCTCATCGCAATATACCTTTTTAACATTATTAATATCTATCATAAAGTTCCCTTCCTTAAAATTACAGCTAAAAATGTTATTCCGCCAAATACCTCAATAATAATCGAAACTACACCCTGCCCATTGAATACATGGTACATTAAAAAGTATCCACCGGTTATTATCAAAAACCCAATGGCAAGAGCCATGGGAAAAACATATCTGTGATCATAGGTAGGCGCAGCCTGATAGCTCAATGTGGCGACCAGAAATCCATAGAAGGTAAGCGGTCCCACCAGAGCCGTTGAAATTGACATCAATACAGAAACTAATACAAGGGTATAAATTACGCTGAATTGATGATTGACTCCAAAAGAGGTACAGACGTCTTTTCCAAGTGACAGTACGTTCAGCTTCCTGGAAAACATAAGAAGCAGTAATGCCGCAATTATCACAATCGGAACTGCAACAGGAAAATATGATGCATCCGCATTATTTACAGAACCGAACAATCTTGCCTGCAAGACGTCAAACTCGGACGGTGCAAGAAGCCTTCTCATAAAGGATGAAAGAGATCGCAATCCTGTTCCGATGATAATTCCGACTAAAAGCATTAACTGCAAATCTCCGTATTTTCCCAAAAGAAGCCATCCGTATAGTATAACGCACAACAAAACCATGGCGGCAACCTGAAATAAGAATGACCCTATACCGCTGAAACTTATAAATGTGCTTGCACCGAAGAAAAACATTGTGCTGGTATGAATCGTTGAATAAAGTGCCTCAAAGCCTAAAAGTGAAGGAGTTATGACCCTGTTATTCGTAGTTGACTGGAAAGCAACAGTTGACAAGCTCTGACAAATTGCCGAAATAATCATTGCAGTAAGAGCTGTCATCCTTCTTCTGACAACCGGTATAAACGAAGGAGAACCTATGGGAACGGGATTGTTATAGACCAGAAGTCCGTAGGAAAAAACAATGCCCAAGACAATCAATGTTATAAGCAAGGTCCAATAACGCTTTTCATCCTTCACGGAACGAAAGGCCTTTGCTGATCTGTTTATATTTTCGTTCATCTCATCCTCCTTTGCCTTAATAAAATAACAATGAATACAACCGCACCCGCCGTTCCCAGTATCAGGTATACAGGTACTTCAAAGGGCATTATAATGGTACGGGAAATTATGTCGCAAATTGTTACTGTACCCATTCCCAGCAGACATACCCATGGCAGATTGCTCCTGAGATCGTCACCTCTGTACATTGAAACTATATTGGGTACGATTAAACCTAAAAAAGGCAGATTTCCGATAACAACCGCAACAATTCCTACCGCAAAGGAAATAAGAGCGGTACCGATGATAACTATCCTGTTATAATTTAATCCGAGACTTGTCGCAATATCCTCTCCAAGTCCGGCTAAGGTCAATCTGTCGGCATAGATAAAAATAAAAATAGTAACTGCGACAATCAGCCACAGATATTCATATCTTCCGATCTGAACCGACGCAAATGAACCTACGAACCATGTTTCGACGTTTTGAGTCATTTTAAATACAAGACCGATAAAGGTGGAAATTGCGGAAATGACTGCGCCAAGCATCATACCTATAATCGGCACGATTAAGGATGAACGGAGCCTGATTCTTCTCAAAAACATAAAGAAAATCATTGTTCCGGCAAAGGAAAAAATTATTGCACCTGTCATTCTCTGGACCAAGGTTGGCGCCGGAATAACCAAATAAACAAACATAAGCCCCAGACCTGCCCATTCGATTGTGCCTGTTGTAGTAGATTCAACTAAACGATTCTGCGTTATAAGCTGCATCACAAGTCCCGCCATTGACATGGCAGCTCCGGTAAGCATAAGTGAAACCGTTCTCGGAATACGGGTTATGAAAAACATATTAATCCCGTCATCTTGTCCCCATATGTCATATACTCCTATAAACAGCGATATAATACCTAAGGCAATAACAACTATAACTGCTGATATAAAACTAAAACGATGAGGCTGAAATTTTTCAGCCCCAATTGTTTTTTTTATTGTATTCTTTTGCACTGCATTACTCCTTTATTACTTAGATAATGAGTTTGCAATATTTTCAAACAACTCTAAGTATGTTTGTATGGATTCATTTGTATAAGTGTCATTTGGTGCATAAACTATTCTTTTGTCAATAACAGCAGTTGTATTTTGTAAAGCAGGCGAATTGTCTATAACATCCTGAGCAGGAACCGCATCGGTTGCAGATGATACAGCAGCATCACGATCCAATACGAAAATCCAGTCCGGGTTGCTCTGTGCAATGGCCTCAACAGAAATATCATCACCTTGATGATCCGAAGTAG
>JAFACY010000159.1 GCA_023425285.1 Bacillota bacterium | reverse complement strand
GTTGCTGAATTTACAGCTAAAAATTCACCTGATTTAATTGATATTCCGTTAAAGGATTTAAATTTAAAAAATGATGTGTTGATTGCGGCCCTGGTGCGCAACAAAAAAATAATTATACCTTATGGTAATGACTCCATAAAAGAAGGCGATAAAGTAATAGTTGTAACAAAGACAGGATTTATAGCTGACCTCAACGAAATATTGGAAATTTAATCGGAGGAAATTATGAACTTTTCAGTTGTACTTAAGATATTAGGTACAGTAATGTGGTGGGAAGCAGTATTGATGATTCCTTCGCTTATAATTTCATTGGTTGATAACAGTTATGACGTACCGGCATTTATTATTTCAATCATTATTATCGGTATATTTGGGGTGTTATTGAAAAATATAAACTTAAACGGACAGAGTATGAAAAAACGTGAAGCATATGCTTCTGTTGCTCTGTGTTGGTTAATTATATCTATATTTGGAGCACTGCCGTTCTATTTAAGCGGTGCAGCTCCAAATTTCGTTGATGCATTTTTCGAATCAACATCAGGATTTACTACCACAGGCTCCAGTATATTTACGGATGTTGAACATTTGCCAAGAAGCTTGTTATTCTGGAGAAGCTTTACCTTATGGATAGGAGGTATGGGAGTATTGGTTTTTACCTTGACGCTGTCCCAATCCTTAGGAGCCCGCTCTATTTTCTTAATGCATGCAGAAAGCACCGGACCTTCACCGGGAAAATTGGTTCCAAAGCTTTCAGAAACCGCCAGGATTTTATACATCATATACACATTGATGACAGTAATTGCAATTTTAATGTTTATTTCAGGCGGCATGTCCGTATTTGATTCATTTATACATGCGTTCGGAACTGCAGGAACCGGGGGATTTTCTTCCAGATCATTAAGTCTGGGCTATTATAACAGTGATTTTATTGAGTGGGGTACCAGCATTCTCATGTTTCTTTTCGGTATTAACTTTACACTTTATTACTTCGTCTTTAAGGGTGACTGGAAGCATATTGTAAAAAGCGAAGAACTAAGATTGTATTCAGCCATAGTTGTTGTTTCAATATGCTTAATTTACATAAACAATCTTCCCACATACGGCTATTCATTCTACGAATCATTGAAAAAGTCAGTTTTTCAGGTAACCTCTGTAATTACAACCACCGGATATGCAACAACAGACATAAATTTGTGACCAATGTTTTCCAAGTCAATTATATTGATTTTAATGATTACCGGAGCATGTGCCGGATCAACAACCGGTGGATTAAAATTACTCAGAGTGTTAATACTGTCAAAGACGATTACTTATGAAATCAACCATACCATTCATCCGAATTCAATACAGGCTGTAAAGGTGGACGGAAAAGTAATTGACAACGATACAATAAAGAGTATTTTGATTTTCTTTTATTTATATTTTATTATAATTTTTATATCAATGCTTATAATCAGTCTGGAGAACTATGATTTCATGACTACTTTTTCATCTGTTGTGGCATCACTCGGCAATATTGGATCCGGTTTTGAAATAGTAAGTCCATTAGGCAATTTTTCTGAGTTTTCCAATCTGAGCAAACTTACACTGTCTATGTGCATGATAATAGGCAGGCTTGAATTAATCCCTGTAGTGACATTATTGTCATCTTCTGTATGGAAAGCTCAATAGATTAATTAGGAGATACTATGAATATAAACGTCTTGCTTAAAACAACAGGCACTGTCTTATTTTGGGAAGCAATATTGATGATTCCTTCATTGATTATTGCAATTTATGATAACAGCTATGATGTACAGGGCTTTTTGGTTTCAATTATCATTGCCGGAGCAATCGGCTTAATATTGAAAAACCTTAAAAGCGACATCAACGATATGAGGAAACGAGAAGGATATGCGACCGTGGCAATATGCTGGCTTGTTATGTCCCTGATAGGTGCTCTGCCCTTTTTTATAAGTCGTGCGATACCATCTTACGTGGATGCATTATTTGAAACAATTTCAGGCTTTACAACAACGGGCTCAAGTATTTTGAGAGATATAGAAAGTATGCCGAGAGCTTTGTTGTTCTGGAGAAGCTTTACTCATTGGATAGGCGGTATGGGTGTATTGGTTTTTACACTGGCTCTTATACCTTCGATAGGAGGTCGTACGGTATTCCTTATGCGTGCGGAAAGCTCCGGACCTGCACCTGGAAAACTGGTGCCTAAGCTTTCAGAATCCTCAAAAATATTGTATATAATTTACGCCGCAATGACTGCGGTTTTTATAATCCTCTTAATAATTGCAGGGATGCCCGTATTTGATTCCTTCATACATGGATTCGGCACGGCCGGAACAGGCGGCTTTTCCAACAAGGCATTAAGTATAGGATATTACAATAATCCTTATATAGACTGGATTATAACAATTGGTATGTTTGTTTTCGGAATAAACTTTACCATGATTTATCTGTTTATCAAAAAAGACTTCAAGACTGTTTTTAAAAATGAAGAGCTGCGACTGTACACAGCTTACGTTCTTATAGGAATAATTGCTGTGTTTATAAATGTTTTGCCAAAATTTCAGTTTGATTATTCCCAAGCACTGAGACACTCTGCTTTTACGGTTTCATCATTAGTTTCTACTACAGGATATGCGACCTCTGATTTTAACTTATGGCCCATGTTTTCTAAAACGATTTTATTGACGTTAATGTTTTTCGGCTCATGTGCCGGTTCAACCGCAGGAGGAATTAAGTCTGTAAGAGTGCTGGTTTTACTTAAATCTGTGGTTTATGAAATAAGACGCACCATTCACCCTAATTCTGTCCAGACAATAAAAATAGACACTAAATCTATCAACGATGACACACTAAAAAGCATTTTAACCTTTTTCTTTTCATATATTTTGATTATTATAATTGCGGTTATTTTGGTATCGCTTGATGATTTTGATTTTATGACCACTTTTTCATCTGTATTGTCAATGGTCAGCAACATAGGTCCCGGCTTTTCACTGGTAGGACCTATGGGTAACTTCGCAGATTTTTCGAGCTTCAGCAAAATTGTTTTGTCAGCATGCATGATATTCGGAAGATTGGAGGTAATACCTGTTCTTATCCTGTTATCACCTGCAAACTGGAAGAAGCATTAACAGCCTAAAATGTTATATATTTTATGCATATCTACAGACGCTCTGACACATTCGGCCAATATATCATATTGGCTTTCTTTATATTTTTGTATATCAAAGGCTTTTAATTCTCCCATGTCAACGCCCTTATGCTCAGCCAATATGCTGACTAATGTACCTGCAACCGAAAAGCTGTCAAAGATGCCGTGGACGTAGCTTCCGGCAACATTATTATCAACACATCCGTCATTTTTGCCGTCAATGACCGCAAGCGCCTTTCCATCCTTTATAACCGTCTGTCCCATGTGAATTTCATAGCCCTTTATTTCAATTCCGGACAAATCAGCGAAAAAGCCCTTTATGTCATTAATTTTACCCGACGTCTGAACCGTTGTTTTTTCCGTTGAAAATTCGGTCTCCGTGTTCAATAATCCAAGACCGTTAACAGAGCCGCCGCCTTCCACATTTTCAGGGTCATTTATTACCGTCCCAAGCATCTGATATCCTCCACAAATCCCGAAAACAGGATTACCTGCCTTGGCATATCTTATGATTTTCGTTTCCAGGCCGCTCTGTCTCAGCCACTTTAAATCCTCAATGGTATTTTTTGTACCGGGTATGATTATCATATCAGGATTTCCCAAGTCCTTCACTCTGGATGCATACCTCAAAGATACGCCCTCAATCATGGAAAAAATATTGAAATCCGTAAAATTAGATATGCGTGGCAGTCTGATAACTGCTATATCTATTAAGTTAAAATTCCTGTCGGTAAGTCTTTCTGACAGACTGTCTTCGTCGTCTATATCAACATTTAAATATGGAACTACTCCCAAAACCTTTACATCTGTTATATCTTCAAGCATCTTCAGCCCGGGAGTAAGTAAATTTACATCTCCTCTGAATTTATTTATGATAAAGCCTTTGACTCTTCTTTTTTCTTCTTCATTAAACAGGAGCATAGTTCCCGCCAGAGAAGCAAATACTCCTCCCCTGTCTATATCTCCCACAATCACAACAGGTGCATCAACCATTTCAGCCATACCCATGTTTACAATATCCTGTTCCCTTAAATTTATTTCGGCAGGACTTCCCGCACCCTCGATAACTATTACGTCATACTCCTCTGCCAGTGAATTATATGCTTTCATAATGTGCGGAATCATATCTGCCTTGTGGGTGTAATATTCGCTTGCCGTCATATCCTTAAAAACCCTGCCGTTTAACACAACCTGCGAACCCTTTTCACCGGTGGGCTTAAGCAGTATGGGATTCATCCTTACATCCGGGTCAATGCCTGCTGCCTCTGCCTGCATTACCTGAGCTCTCCCCATCTCCAGTCCGTCCCTGGTTATGTAAGAATTTAAAGCCATATTCTGTGACTTAAACGGTGCAACCTTGTATCCGTCCTGTCTGAATATTCTGCACAGGGCTGCTGTTACCAGACTTTTGCCTGCATTTGAAGTCGTTCCCTGTACCATTATTACCTTTGCCATGATTCCCTCCATCATCTTTTTATTGCCTTTATTACATCCACCGGTCCATTTTCATGCATTCCCGTTACGGAGCTGGTCATGTGATCGGCTAAGATTGTTATCACTGTGTTCTCTTCCACATTTTCATATATATCACTTAAAAATTCTCTGTCTATTTGTTCAATGAATTTCACCTTGCCGAAAGTATCCTTCCTGTGGGATACCTCGTCCGTTCCGTTTATGTGTACTACTACGGTATCGTGATTCTTAATTTCATTGAGCACCGCTTCAGCTTTTTCTTTCAGATCCGTGTCTATATCGGCTGTTGCACGCTTCAGCACGTGTATATCCATATCCATAAGCTTGGCAATCCCCTTGACAACCTCAGCACTGCATATGCATGAGCATGTCCTTTTGTGCAGATTATAAAAGGTCGGCAGCTCCACCTTCTCGGAAGCCCCCCATGGATAAAACATATATTCATCATTACCTACAGAAAAACTATTGTTTTCAACAAAATCTCTTAAAGCATCAACTTTATTTATGTCCCTTAAGAGAATCTCCATGCTTTCTCCCATATGTTCGTGGGGAGGATAACTGCCTGCGGTCAATATTTCATCACTTTTTTTTGCAACAACTATATTTCTGTAGCCGCTTATGTGATGAAATCTGATTTTCTCATCTGCCCTGATCCTTTTTGCGGCATTTTCCATCTCTTCATTGCTTAAGCCTCCTCCGTTAAAGGATTCCAGTCTGCCATTATTAATTTTAACCAGGTTGCACCTTAAGACACTCTCATCATCATCTACATCAATATTCGCGGCCAGCGCCTCTACGTATGCCCTGTTTTTTGGTATGAACTCATCCCTGACTCCGAGTATTGAAAGTATGCAGCTAAGGCTGTCCGTCTTTCTGTCGGAAACATAAAATGATTTTTTTTCATATTTCCCCTGATGTATAAGTTCATCGATGATGGGAGTATATGCATATTGAAGCGGTGTCATATAGTCTAACTCCTTAACACCTTCTTCGCTTAACCCGTCTAAAATAACTAATATCTGCTTCATCTTTCCACCATAATTTCTTTTAATATTTTAATAAATGCTTTATTGTCTTTTTCTGTTTTAACGGCAATCCTGTAGTATTTATCCGATAAATTTTTATAATTTCCGCAGCTTCTTATTAAAATTCCTTTTTTTATGAATTCTTCCTTTAAATCAATATCCGTATTGAGTTTAAGCAGTACATAATTTGCATACGACTCATAGACTGTTATGTTAAGCTTTTTAATTTCTTCAATCAGATATTTTCTTTGGTTTTTAATGTATTCAATTGATTTTAATACATATTCTCTTTCATTGACAGCAGCCAGTGCTGCCTGCTGCGCAGGAAATGAAACATTCCATGGCGGACCGGCTTTTTTCAGTCTTTCTATGACCTTTTCATTGGATGACATACAATATCCGAATCGTATACCCGGTATCGCATATATTTTTGTAAATGCCTTTAAAATTATGAGATTGTCATATCTTTCAAGCAAATGGCATACGCTGAATTTCTCCTTATCCTCTACGAAATCCATAAAGCATTCGTCTATTACAACGGTGATGCCGGACACCTTACATTGTGATATGAACTTTTCAAGAAACTCATTATCCGTAATCTGCCCTGTGGGATTGTTAGGATTACAGATGAATACTATGTCAACCCCATTTATCTCATCAAGTATATCGTCATCCGGATTAAAGTCTTTGTCCTCTTTTAAATTGTAATATTTTATACCGCAATCAACAGTATTCAGTGCTGTCTCATATTCGCTGAAGGTCGGTGCTGTCAGCAAAGCCCGTGACGGCTTAAGACCCAGTGCAATTCTGAATATTGCCTCTGCCGCTCCGTTGGACGGAAATATATAGCCTCCAGGAACATTTTCATATAAAGCCACGCCTTCAATCAGCCGCCTGTAACTCATATCCGGATACCTGTCCGAATATTTTACAGAATCTATTATCGCTCTTTCAACATTTGATGGTATGCCGAAAGGATTAATGTTTGAAGAAAAATCTATTATATCATTTTCGTTGATGCCTGATATTTTCGCGGCGGTAAAAATGTCCGCTCCGTGCTTTTCCATATGTCCTCCCTGCATAAAAGTTTATCAAGAAAGAATGATAATACACAAAATCATACACAATGCCGATGTCATGTACAATAAGTCATTTGCTCTCTTTATATCTTCTGTTTCTATATTTCTTATGTTGTCTCCGATGGTGGGCTTGCGTACCAGGACTCCGCCATAATAATTATTTCCGCCAAGCATAATATTCAGACTCCCCGCACAAACCGCTTCAGTATGAGCAGAATTGGGGCTGCTGTGATTACGTCTGTCGCGTTTATAAATTTC
>JAFACY010000059.1 GCA_023425285.1 Bacillota bacterium | reverse complement strand
TAATAGTAATGTAATGTATGAAATGTTATCATCTTGCATAAAAACAGGGACAACTTCATAATATTTAAAAAAGATATAATGGGGGTGTCTTGGGTGGGAGCAGATATAGGTATAGTATTGGCTTATTCCGCAGGAATAATGCTTGTATTCATGGTTTCCTGGATTTTCGTGAAGCCGCTTAAGTTTTTAGGCAAATTAGTATTGAATTCTGTATTGGGTGCAGTTTTTCTGATGGTTTTCAATTATTTTGGACAATATTTTGATCTGTATATTGCAGTGAACGAAGTAACGGCTTTGGTTCTGGGGATTTTAGGCATACCGGGATTTATTGCGATATTAATAATAAAAATTTTTTTATAGTATACAATAAGAAGGTGTCTATTTGTCATCCTGAGAGCTTTAGCTCGAAGGATCTCAGCACTTAAAACCTGAGATTCCTCACTTGCGTTCGGAATGACGGACACATAGTGTATTGTAAATAAAATTTTTTGTTGGACAACATTTTATTACTGTAATATAATAGTGTTAATGCGAATGTTATTAAAGAGGTAGTAATATGTGGTTAGAATATATCGTTCTTTTTTCAATTGCAGCCACGGTGTTTTCTATAATGATAGTTTTAATCATAGAAACTGTGCACACAACAAAGAGTATTTCAAGAAAGAGAAATAACAATAAAACAGCTGCGAAAAGCAGCAAATTATAAAAAAGAGGAGATGAGCACTAATCCCAATATACAACAATAAATTTTAAATTTATTTAGTTTTAACGGGAGATAAACAATGGATAAACTGAATATTATTTCGGGGATCAAACAGTATCGAAGCGAAGTAGATACAAACTTTCACATGCCTGGTCATAAAGGTAAGCTTGGAATTTTAGACGAAATAGGTAATAACCTGAATTTTTATGACATTACTGAAACATTAGGTACAGACAATTTACATTACCCAACGGGATTCTTAAAGGATGCTATGAACTATATATCAAGTTCATACGGCTCTAAAAGATCCTATATGGTCGTTAACGGAACATCTTGCGGAATTATATCGGCTATAATGGCGTGTACTAACCCCGGTGATAAGATTATTGTGCAGCGAGACTGTCACAAATCCGTTTATAATGCTTGTATATTAGGAGATTTAAAGTTATACTATTTATATCCTGAATTTAACAAGAAATATGGATTAAATTTCAGTATCAGTCTGGAAAAGTTAGAGCAGATGCTTATAGACAACCCTGATGTAAAAATGGTTGTTTTAACTTATCCGACATTTTATGGTATTTGCTTTGATGTAAAAAAAGCAGCAGAAATAGTTCATAAGTATGGCAAAATACTTATGATTGATGAGGCTCACGGATCACACTTGCATTTTTGCAAGGATTTATTGCCTCCCTCAGCAGAAAGCTCAGGAGCTGATATAGTTACACAAAGCACGCACAAGACACTTCCTTGCATGACACAGGGCTCTATACTGCATGTATGCTCGGACAAAGTCGATATGTCAAATATTGAATCCATGCTCAGAATGCTTCAGACAACTTCGCCGTCATACATCCTCATGGCATCCATAGAAAATGCTGTGCATTGGATGAATCAGCACGGAGAAGAAAGACTGAAAAGAAACATAGAGGTTTTCAAAAAGAGAACTCTTGAGCTCAGAAATATGGGTATAAATGTTTTGGAAGATGATTTTATAATCAGTGAGGGATGCTACGATTTCGATGCCACAAGAGCCGTAATAAGCATGAGTGAGCTTGGTATTACCGGAACGGAGCTTCAGGAAATTCTGAGATATAAATATAAAATCCAGATGGAATTTGCAGATTTACAGTATACTGTAGGATATATTACAGCAACTGATGAAATAGAAGATATAGACAGATTGTTTGATGCTGTAAAGGAAATATATTTAGAGGAAAGCAAGAGCAAGGAAAAAAGAGAAATTATCCAGATAGAAGCATTTCCTCAGCTGCAGCATGAAAGAAAAATGAGAAAGGCATTTTATGCCGAAAATGAATTGATTGATATGGATGAAGCAATCGGCAGAACAGCCGCCGAATTTATTATTCCGTACCCTCCCGGAATTCCTTTGGTTTGCCCGGGTGAAATAATTCAGCAGGAAACAGTTGATTACGTTAAGGTAATGCTTGAAAACAGCATAAACGTTAATGGAGTAAACAAATACGGTCAAGTGAGAGTTGTTAAATGAGAGGAATCTTTATAGTATTAGAAGGTCCGGACGGTTCCGGAAAAAGTACAATGGCAAAAAAAATAGGCGAATATTTTTCCGAGCAGGGCAGAGAAATTGAATTCACAAGAGAACCGGGCGGAACTAAAATAAGCGAAAAAATAAGAGAGCTTATTTTAGATAACAATAATACTGAAATGGATTACAGAACAGAGGCTTTGCTTTATGCATCCGCAAGAGCACAGCTTGTAAATGAAAAAATAATTCCTTGGCTTGAACAGGGTAAAATTGTAATAAGCGAAAGATTTGTTTATTCAAGTCTGGTGTATCAGGGCATAGGCAGAGGTCTTGGCATTGAAGAAGTAAAAAGCATAAATAATTTTGCAACTGCAAATCTTCTGCCGGATTTAGTGTTGCTTCTGGATGTCAATCCCGAAAAGGGACTCCGAAGGAAGCTCAAGATTGACGGAGGAGACCGCCTTGAAAATGAAAGCGTAGATTTCCACAGACAGGTATATGAAGGATACAAGGAGCTTGCAGTGTCCTGCCCTGAAATGAAGACAATTGATGCTGAAAGAACTATCAATGAAATTTTTAATGAAATAAAGAATATTATTATTTCAATATAGGAGGATCTTATGAAATCAGTAACTGCCATAGTACAAAATGATGATGCCAATAAGTTGATTTCCGCTTTGAGAGAAAGTGGTTTTTCATCAACAAAAATGTCATCCACAGGAGGCTTTTTAAGCTCAGGCAATACAACCATCATATCATTGGTTGAAGACGACAGAGTGGATGAAGAAATTGAGATAATCAAGAAAATATGCAAGACAAAAAAGAAAATTACGGCAGCTATACCTCCAAGCTCGTTCAGCACGGTAGGGGGATATTTGCCCCAGACTATAGAAGTAACAGTTGGCGGTGCCGTAGTCTATGTAACTAACGTAGAAAGATTTGAAAAGATTTAGGTGATAAAATGCATTTCAGCCAGATAGCAGGCCAGGATGAGATCAAGAAATCTTTAATAAATTCAATTAATAACAATCAGATATCCCACTGTTATATTTTTGAAGGACCAAAAGGCATGGGCAAATATGACTTGGCTTTAGTATTTGCCCAAGCTTTGCTTTGTAAAAATAAGGATGATGCACCCTGCAACAAATGCAGCGATTGTCTAAAGGTAAATTCGGCAAATCATCCCGATCTGCACGTGATAAATACTGACGAAACAACCATAAAGCGCGAAGAAATAGACGAGCTTATAAGCTCGGTTTATAAAAAGCCCTATGAGGCAGACAGAAAAATTTATATAATAAAAGAAGCTCAGGAAATGACGACTCAGGCAGCAAACACATTTTTAAAAACTCTGGAGGAACCGCCTGAAAATTCCGTCATGATACTGCTGACATCCAACTCAAACTTATTGCTGCCGACAATCGTTTCAAGATGTCAGCATATAAAGTTTAAAAATGTCAGCAAGGAAATAATTAAATCTCATCTGATGAATGAATATGACGTATCAGATGAGGCCGCCGAAATTGCGGCATTCTATTCAAAAGGAATATTGAACAAAGCGATAAATATCAGCTCAGGAAAAGACAATTTATTGAAATTCAGAGAAGAAATAATTAAATTATTCGATAAAATTATAAGCTCTGATTCGGAAATAATATATGATTTAGAAAATTACTTTGAAGAACAAAAAGATAATATAGATTCGATAATTGAAATTATGATGACATGGATAAGAGATATAATGTTCATCAAAAACAACATGGAAGAACTTATTATAAATAAGGATTTTACACAGCTTATAAAGATGCATGGACAATCTATGAGATATAACTCGGATATAATTGAGTACATGCAGCAGGTGAGCGAAAATATAAAGAGCAATGTCAACTATAAATTAGCGGTAGATAATATGCTTTTAAGGATTCAGGAGGAATTTAGATGATAAAGGTAGTAGGCATCAGATTCAAGAAAGCCGGTAAAATATACTATTTTGATCCTGATAAAAAGTGGATAAATGAAGGAGACTTCGTAATAGTAGAGACGATCAGGGGGATTGAATACGGTCAGGTAGTTGTGGGACCGAAAATGGTGAAGGAAGAAGACATAATTTCACCTCTAAAAAAGGTTTTAAGACTGGCAACAGAAGAAGATATAAGAATAAATGATGAAAACAAAGAAAAAGAAAGAGATGCGTTCAATTTATGCCTGAAGAAAATAGAAGAGCATGAATTGGAAATGAAGCTTGTTGATATAGAATATACCTTTGACAACAATAAGGTTATCTTTTATTTCACTGCTGACGGCAGGATAGATTTCAGAGAGCTTGTCAAGGATTTAGCGTCTATATTCAGAACAAGAATTGAACTCAGACAAATAGGGGTACGAGATGAGGCTAAGATGATCGGAGGACTGGGACCATGCGGAAGACCGATGTGCTGTTCATCCTTCTTAGGCGAATTTTATCCCGTGTCGATTAAAATGGCTAAGGAGCAGAAATTATCGCTTAACCCTGCCAAAATATCGGGTATATGTTCAAGACTTATGTGCTGTCTGAATTATGAGCATCAGGTATATGAAGAAAACATAAGAGAACTGCCCGATGTGGGAGACAGAGTTTCCATCGAAGGGAGCAACAGAACAGGTATCGTACTGGACATCAATCCATTGTTTAAAACTGCCAGAGTGAGCACCAATAAGCCTGATGGTACTGTAGAAATAGAAGATATAGAAGGCTCAAAGCTGAAGGTTATTGAAGAAGGCGTGTTAAAACAAAAGCATGAGGAAATTAATTTGGCAGAATTAAAAGAGCTTGAAGATTAAAATATATTGAAAAATATTTATACCTGTAATATAATTAACAATGTAGACCAACTGGTAATAAAAATATTTTATATTTAATATAAAAAGTACTTTAAAATAAGTACAATTAATGTTAAAATATGAATTGATAAATGTTGGGGGAGGTGAAATAAATGTCATATATTATTACAGATGCATGCATCAGCTGTGGAGCATGCGAACCTGAATGTCCAGTAGGAGCAATTACTGCTGGGGATGATATATATGTAATTGATTCAGCAACTTGTATCGATTGCGGAGCGTGTGCAAGTGTTTGTCCTGTAGAAGCTCCACAACAACAATAATAAATAACAAAAGAAAAAGCCAAAATTATGGCTTTTTTTTTATAAATTATAGTTTCGAATCATCAATGCTGTCCAGATAGCTTTTTATGTGTGAAGAAATTGTATTGATGGTATCTTCTTCAAAGGGGCTCTTAAGATTTCCTGTGTTGATTATTTCAAGGAATGACTGGCTTCCGCCCACCTTGCAGATATTATTGTAATCTTCCCAGGATTTTTTCCTGTCTTCATTGAATTTTATCCAGTACTGATACGCACACATTTGTGCCAGAGTATAATCTATGTAGTAGAAAGGACTGGAAAATATATGTCCCTGCTTGAACCAATACGTACCCTTGTCTAAGAAATCATTGTCTCCATAATCCTTGTATGGCGTATATTTCCTTTCTGTCCTTCTCCATGCGGCTTTTCTTTCATCAGGAGTCATATCCGGATTTTCATATACTATGTGCTGGAATTCATCCACTGTTACTCCATATGGGATGAAGTTAAGCGAATCAGCCAGGTGGAAATATTTGAACTTTTCAGTATCATTTTCAAAGAACAGATCCATCCACGGCCATGTTATAAATTCCATACCCATAGAATGAATTTCACACGCCTCAGAGGTAGGGAAGCTGTATTCAGGTACATTCAGATTTCTGCTCTGATAGGTCTGGAAAGCATGACCTGCTTCGTGAGTAACCACTGTTATATCATCCTGCGTGCCGTTAAAATTGGCGAAGATGAAAGGTGATTTGTATTTGTCCAAAAATGTGCAGTAGCCTCCGGCCTGCTTGTTTGGCTTTGTTTCAAGGTCAAACAAATCTCTTTCAAGCATCAGATTGATGAACTCACCTGTTTCCGGAGAAAGCTCCTCATACATTTTCTTGGTTTTTTCCATAATCCATGCTTTGTCACCCTTGGGAGCAGGATTGCCTGTCATAAAGGTTAACGGTATATCGTAATATTTGAAATCATCGGCATTTATTCTTTTAGCCTGCTTATTCCTTAAGTCATTTGACAAAGGAACTATGTATTTTAAAACATGCTCCCTGAATTTTTGTACATCCTCCTTGTTGTAATCTGATCTGCCCATTCTCAGGTATCCCAATTCAACAAAGTTTTTAAATCCAAGCTTTATCGCAATCTCATTTCTCACCTTAACCGATTTATCATATATGGCATCGAATTTTTCTTCATTCTCTTTAAAGAAGCCGCTCCATTTCTCATAGGCTTCCTTTCTGACATTTCTGTCCATGGATTCCATGTATGGCTGGATCTGAGATAAATTAAGCACCTTACCGTCATATTCGATTTTAGCTGAGGATATTAATTTGGCATATTCGCTGGCAAGCTTATTTTCCTCCTGCATCAAGGGAACAACCTCATCAGAAAATGTTTTTATTTCTATTTCAGCCAGAGTGAATAATTGCGGCTTAACTCTTTCTTTTAATTCCTCTTTAAATTTGGAATTCAAAAGCGCCTTGTAAAACTCAACCCTCAGCCCGTGAAGCTTTGGCATTGTCATATCTATATATTCATTTTCCTTGTCATAAAATTCATCGGCAGTATTGATGGAATTTCTTATCAGCACAAGCTGAGCCATGGTATCAGTTTCTCCCTGGAGCTCATTTATCCTTTGTAGATAACCATACTGCTCATCTGCATCCTTTGAATCATTGAATTTACTCAATAATTCTGTGTATTTAATCTTTATGTCTTCGTATTCGGGACGTATATATTTATAGTCTTTAAATTGCATACTTCACCTCTTTTATTTAATATAATCATATTATACCAAAAAATGATAAAAATACAATGGGAAATATGTTATACTCCTTTACGTTATAAATATTACTGCATTTAAAAATACATTGCAGTTATTGGAATAATTGTGTTATAATGCATGATATAATACTATGAACAAAAATAATAAACGCAGTTGGTCGGAACATTCGACAGACTGGAGGAAATACAAGGATAGCATGAAAAATATTATAGTGAAGGTTTTAAAAAATTCCATTGCCGAGGAGCTTGAGCTTGAGCCCGGCGATGAGCTTATTTCAGTGAATAACTGCACCATAAAGGATTATATAGATTATAAATATCAGATATCGGACGATTTTGTTTTGTTTGAGATTAGAAAACAAGACGGTGAAATATGGGAGCTTGAAATAGAAAAGGAATATGATGAGGACATCGGAATAGTATTTGAAAATCCTTTAATGGATAACATCAAGGTGTGCTCAAATAAATGTATTTTCTGTTTCGTAGATCAAATGCCTAAAGGCATGAGAAAAACCCTTTATTTAAAGGATGACGATACGAGGATGTCATTTCTTTACGGTAATTTTATAACATTGACCAATCTGACAGAGGATGAAATAGACAGAATTGTAAAATACAGAATAAGCCCCATCAAGGTTTCGGTCCATACCACCGATTCAGAGCTCAGGAAATACATGATGGGCAACGATAAGGACATAGATATTTTAAAATATCTGAAAAGATTAATTGGTGCCGGAATAACCGTGGATTGTCAGATAGTATTGGTGAGAGATGTAAATGACGGTGAGCAGTTAAGTAAGACAATCAATGATCTGTCTTCATTACATCCCGGCTTAAGAAGCGTAGCGGTAGTTCCTGTGGGACTGACCAGGTTCAGGGAGAGGCTGCTGGAATTAAAGCCATTTGATAAAGAAAACTCAACCGAAGTAGTAAGACAGGTAACCGCAATTCAGAAAAAGCTTCTGAAAAAACTGGGAACGAGATTTATATTTATAGCAGATGAATTTTATATACAAAGTGAAAATGAATTTCCGTCTTATGAAGATTATGAGGAGTTTGATCAGCTTGAAAACGGCATAGGGATGTGCAGGCTGTTCAGGCAGCAGATTGAAGATTTGATAGACGAATATGCGGGAAGTAAGCCGATTGCTGAGGAAATTACACTTGTTACGGGAGTTGCGGCATATGAGCTGCTGACATATATATCAGAAAAAATTATGAAATCAATACCCGTAAAAATAAATGTGGTGAAAATTATAAATAACTTTTTCGGAGAAAGAATAACAGTATCCGGACTGACCACAGGTAAGGATATCATAGCGCAATTGAAGGATAATAATTATAAAAATATAATAATTCCGAGAAATATGATTAATGACAACAATGTTATGCTTGATGATTTAACAATAGAAGATTTAGAGAGAGAATTAAATGCGGAAGTGGTTGTGTGCGAAACTGACGGTGCAAGCCTTCTTAATTTAATTACCAGATAACGGAGGATATGATGGCAAAGCCGATAGTTACGATTGTAGGGAGACCTAACGTAGGAAAATCAACACTTTTTAATAGAATAGCAGGAAAGAGAATATCAATAGTGGAGGACACTCCCGGAGTAACGAGAGACAGAATCTATGCCGACTGTGAATGGCTTGACAACCATTTTACATTGATTGACACAGGAGGTATAGAGCCTGATACGACAGATACAATTTTTGCGCAGATGAGGATTCAGGCAGAGGTTGCAATCGAAATGGCAGATGTTGTGCTGTTTATGGTTGACGGCAAGGAAGGCGTTACGGCAGCAGACACTGAAGTTGCTCAGATGCTGAGAAAAGCAAAAAAAGAGGTAATATTGGTTGTAAATAAAATGGATAAATTCGTTAACGACGATAATGTCTATGAATTTTATAATTTAGGCATAGGCGATCCCGTATCCGTTTCTTCGTCAGAAGCACTGGGTATCGGTGATTTGCTTGATGAAATAATATTCAGATTTGATGAAACAATGAACACTGGAGAAGAGGATGACAGCATAAAGATTGCCGTTATAGGAAAGCCTAATGCAGGTAAATCATCAATTATAAACAAAATTATAGGTGAAGACAGAGTTATAGTAAGTGACATCCCGGGAACTACAAGGGACGCCATAGACACAAAATTTGAAAGAAATGAACAGAAATACACCATCATCGACACCGCGGGTATAAGAAAGAAGAGCAAGGTTCTGGAAAATGTCGAGAAATACAGCGTGCTCAGAGCATTTACAGCCGTTGAACGAGCCGATGTATGCCTGCTTGTAATAGATGCGGACAAAGGTGTGACAGAACAGGATATAAGGATAGCAGGATACTCTCACGATAACAATAAGGGTATGATTATCGTTATAAACAAGTGGGATCTGATTGAAAAGGATAACAGCACATTCAAGGAATTTCAGGAGGATGTAAGAAAGGCACTTGCATATGCAGACTATGCCACTATCATAACCGTATCAGCACTGACAGGTCAAAGAGTGAACAAAATTCTTGATGCGGTTGACGAGGTTTACAGCTTCAGAAATCTGAGAGTTTCAACGGGTGTGTTAAATGATATTATAACTGAAGCGGTTCTTATGAATCAGCCGAGAATGGTTAAGGGCAAAAGACTCAAAATTTATTACGGTACACAGGTTGCTGTAAATCCACCTAAATTCTTAATATTTGTAAATGACAGCAGCATAGTTCATTTTTCATACGAAAGATATATAGAAAACAAAATACGTGAATCCTTTGAATACAAAGGAACACCCATAGTGATTGAATTCAGAAGTAAAAATGAGAAAAAGATGCCCTAACCCTGTTTTTCCGACCGTAAGGGAGAGAAAAATAGCGGTAGGTCATTCGCAACGAATTCCCAATGTATGCGACTAAAGGAGCAAATACATTGGTGAATGAGACTGCGCTATACACTGTGAGTTTCAATGATTCTTTGCTGACAAATTCATTATTTAACACAGGAGGGACTATGAAATATTTAATTATTGCAATAATAGCATACTTGCTTGGAAACCTTTCATCAGCCTATATATTGGGTAAAATTTTTACGAACAAAGACGTGAGAGATTACGGAAGCGGAAGTGCGGGAGCAACAAACGCATTGAGAACATTCGGCAAGAAAATCGGTGCATTGGTTTTAGTAGGAGATGTATTAAAAGGCGTAATTGCAGTTATAATAGGAAGACAGATCGGTGGAGCTGAAGGAGCATATTTAGCCGGAGTTCTTGTAATAATCGGACACAACTGGCCGGCTTTATTAGGCTTTA
>JAFACY010000036.1 GCA_023425285.1 Bacillota bacterium | reverse complement strand
GGATATATTGACGGGCAAATTGTATCATTTACAAAAGGTGCGCCGGATATTGTAATAAGCAGGTGCAGTAAAATTGCCGTAAACGGAATCATAACAGATTTTACTAAGGAATTAAAGGACAAGGTTCTTAAGGTTAACAAGGATTTTGCCCGTTCGGCACTGAGAGTTTTATCGGCAAGCTACAAGATGTGGAACGATGTTCCGCGAGCTCTCAGATTTGATGAAGTGGAAAATGACATGATTTTTGTGGGGCTGGTAGGCATGATTGACCCGGCAAGATCTGAGGTTAAGGAATCAATAAAATTATGTAAGCAAGCCGGAATTGAAACCATAATGATTACCGGTGATTATAAAGAAACTGCATATGCCATCGCTAAGGATCTGGGGATGGTCGAAAATGAAAATCAGGCGATGATGGGAGAAGAGCTTGACAAACTGTCGGATAAGGAGCTCAGAGAGACCGTTAAAAATACAAAGGTCTACGCAAGGGTTTCTCCTGAGCACAAGGTGAAAATAGTTACGGCATTAAGGGACAACGGCTATATCACTTCCATGACGGGTGACGGAGTAAATGATGCTCTGGCTCTGAAAAAAGCGGACATAGGTGTGGCAATGGGTATAACCGGTACAGATGTGGCTAAAAATACAGCAGAGGTGATACTCACCGACGATAATTTTGCAACCATTGTCAATGCGGTGGAGGAAGGAAGGATAATATTCAGCAATATTAAAAAATTCGTATTTTTCCTCTTAAGCTGCAATATAGGAGAAATATTGCTTGTATTCATCAGTATATTGCTTGGCTGGGAGGTTCCCCTGCTGCCCATTCAGCTCCTGTGGCTCAACCTGGTGACTGACAGCTTCCCTGCTATGGCCTTGGGAGTTGAAAATGCTGAGCCGGGCATAATGAACCAACCTCCCAGAGATACAAAGGAGCCTATTTTAGACAAGAGCATGCTTGGCGGAATTATGTTTCAGGCCGCAGCTATAAGTGCTGCATCGCTGCTTTCGTACCTTTGGGCAATGCGTATGTATGGTGTGAGTGAAGGCTTGATACACGCACGCAGCGTTGTTTTTGCCACATTAATAACCGCAGAACTATTAAGGGCATTTTCATCCAGGTCACAGGATTACACACTGTTTAAAATAGGTTTTTTATCAAACATGAGGATGATTCAGGCTGTGCTGGTATCATTTGTGCTGACTGTTGCAGTACTGTATGTGCCTGTTCTTAATAATATATTTGACGTGATTCCACTGACATCACATGATTGGATAATAGTAACGACATTTTCGTTCATACCTATGATTACAGGTGAACTGTATAAGGATTTATTTAAAAATAAAGTGAAATAAACGTGAGGGACGGTACTTTTTATTTCCTTGGGGTTTAGGAAACAAAAAGAACCGTCCCCAATATTTCGGTGAAGGCGTTGATTTCATCCATTTCAATTCCACTATAGTTAAGCGAAAACAACAGCTTGTTGTTGTTAAGATTTATGATGTTCAGTAAAATGTCGTTGGACTTTGCATCTTCCTTTATTTTTTCAATTCCCTTGGACGTTAAAGCCTGACAAACTATATGCAGACCCGAATCGGAATTGATAATTTCGATTTTATCCTTATAATTGCTTTTCAGACTGCCGGCTAAATTTAAATTTTTCTTTCTGTAAATTCTTTTCACCTTTCTCAAATGCTTCTGCATGTATCCGTCTCTCATAAAATGAGCAAGTACTATCTGGTCTATTTTTGAGGTGGACTGTGTATGACGGTTTTTGATATCATTGTATTTATGCAAAAGCTTTTTAGGTATAACCATGAAGCTGATTCTGAGAGAAGGCAAAAGCATCTTGGAAAACGAGCCCAGGTAAATTACGCAATCATTTTTATCCATGCCCTGCAGGCATGGTATGGGCATACCTCCGTAGCGTATCATGGCGTCATAATCATCCTCTATTATGAGCCCGTTGTTTTTGTACGCCCATTCCAACAGCTCCATACGCTTGTTTACAGGCATAATCGCTCCCAGTGGGTATTGGTGAGAAGGGCTTATATAAATCAGTTTAGATTCACTTTTTCTGAGGGTTGAAATATCAAAGCCGTTGTCATTGATTTCAATATGCCTGATATTGAACATGTAATCCTCAAAAATAAATTCTGCCTTGTTAAATCCAGGCTTTTCAAATGCAATCGTGTTGTATTCCTCTTTTATTACTCCTATCAATATACCGAGTAAGTATTGTACTCCTGCTCCAACAATAACCTGCTCGGGACTTGTATGTCCTCCGCGCATTGTATTTACAAAATCGGATATTTCCTCTCTCAGAAACTGCTCACCCTGTATTGAACAACTGTTGTAAATTTTGGTGTCCGCGTCTGAGATTACTTTGTTATATAATCTCTTCCATGTGGAAATATCAAAGCTTTCCTTATCCACGCCGTCATTTAAATAATCATTATCAAGATGATGGTTTGTTATATTTTTATGGGCTTCCATGCTGATTTCAAAATTATATTCACTCAGGTCGCATACAAAATAGCCTCTCTTGGGTGAATTTTCGATGTAGCCCTCAGCCACAAGCTGGCTGTACGCATTTTCAACGGTTGTCTTGCTTAAATTCAGGGTAGCGGAAGCTTCCCTGATAGATGGAAGCTTGGCATCGGGCTTTAATACACCCGATGTTATTTCTGATTTTATAAATTCATAGAGCTGCATGTATATGGGCGTGTTGCTTTCCCTGTTAAATATAGGCGATATAATCATAAATAGTCCTCCTTCATCTGTCTTGCTTAAATTTCATAAAATTAAATAAAACAAAGGTTACACATATTTTATCATATTTTTGCACATATACAATAAAAAGTTCATATGTTATACTTATTGACATACAGGAGGCTTACTATTATGTACAATATAAATGAAATTCAGGATTTTAAATATATAACATTTCCAAGCTTTGAAAAATATGATGATATTTTTCACGGCTTTACCACAAGAGCGGGAGGAGTAAGTGAAGGCTCCTTTGCTTCAATGAATCTGGGATTAAGTACGGGAGATAATGATGGAAATGTCAGAAGAAATATTGAAATAATGGCTGAAAGACTTAACATAGATGCTGGTGATATAGTTGAAACTCATCAGACTCATACAAACAACATCATGTACGTAACGCAGGAGCATAAAGGAAAAATATATTCAGAGGAAAATGAGAGGATCAGAGATATTGACGGTCTCTATACAGACAAGAAAAATCTGGTTCTTATGTCCTTCCATGCAGACTGCACACCTGTTTTTTTGTATGACCCGGTGAAAAAGGTTATAGGTATGGTCCATGCAGGATGGAGGGGTACAATTCAAAATATTGCAGGTGTTATGGTAAGAGCATTTATTAAAGATTTTGATTCAGCTCCGGAAGACATCAGGGCAGTCATTGGTCCGTCACTTTGCCGGGACTGCTTTGAGGTTGATGAGGATGTGAAGGATTTATTTGTTGCAACCGATGAAAGATTCACGGATTTCATGGATAAGAGAGGAATTAAATATTACTTCAATCTGTGGGAAATAAATAAATATTTAATGATGAAAGAGGGTATGAGGACGGAAAATATTGAGATATCAGGGGCGTGCACCAAGTGCCGTAATGACCTGTTTTTTTCACACCGAGGACAGGGCGGTAAGAGAGGTCTCATGACAGGCTTGTTAATGCTGAAATAAATAAAATGCATAAACTAAAGTTAATATGTAAAAATTTATCATAAATTATTGTAAAATAG
>JAFACY010000293.1 GCA_023425285.1 Bacillota bacterium | reverse complement strand
TCGGTTATTTGGTACATAATGTTTAGAAATTCGGCATAAATGGAGGTAATCGATGAAGATTAATAGATTTCAAACATTAAGATTTAAGTTAAGTCTGATAATAATACTGTTTGCTTTGGTTCCGGTACTCGTTATCAGCTTTATCACTATTACAAGAATGCAGGTTAACACAATGTCTGAGCAGAAAAAATCTGTTGAAAACCAATTGACTTTAGTAAGCGACAATGTGAATGTTGTTTTCAATGACATGAAGAGCAATGTGGCGTTTTTTGCTAACAGCAAGGTTGCCAAGCTTGCAAACAGTACTGTTACATCCTACAAAAACAACGTTGGAACCAAACCAATGACTCCAAGCAGAAATGGTGGTGTTGAGCAGCAGATTTATGAGAGCTTCGAGGAATTCGGAGATACGCATCCTAATTATCAGTATATCTACATGGGTGTTGAAAATGGAGGACATATCCAGTATCCCGAAGGAAACATGGAAGGTGCTTTTGACCCCCGCGTAAGACCTTGGTACCAGCTTTCGGTTGCAAATCCTGATGAGCCTGTACTGGGTTCACCATATTATTATGAAGCAGGTGATGTTGTTGTAATTGCTGTTTCACAGGCAGTAAAAAGTGCATCGGGAAAAATTATCGGTGTTATGGGTGTTGACATGAGTCTTGACAGCATTACATATATGCTTGAGGAAGCAAGTAAAGATTTTTACGGATACTATATGCTTGTGGATTCAGACGGAACAATTGTATCAGACCCGAGCAACAAGGAAAATAATTTTAAGAATGCTTCCGAAGTATATGGAGCACAGTTTGCAGCTGCAGTAGCTTCAAATGCAAATTTTGAGAAAATGAAAATTAATGGAAGAGATTATCTGATAAAAAGTATGTCTTCTGAGGGAACAGGCTTGAATTATGTTTCTGTTGTAGATGAATATGCCGTGCGTGAGGTTGTAAGAAATACGGGAAAAATAGTTTATTTATCTATGATTGTAGTATTTATAGCTGCGGCAGCTTTTGCTTTATTTATCAGCAACGGCATTTCAAAGCCTATAAATGCGGTTGTAAAATCAGCTAATGAGGTTGCCAACGGAGATTTTAACGTACAAATTGATGCAAAGTCAACAGGTGAGGTCGGACTTTTAATAGATTCGTTCAAGCTTATCGGAACAACTCTGCAAACCTACAAGTCCTACATTGATGAAATATCTGATATACTGAACCAGATAGCAGAGGGCAACATGAATTTTGAGCTTGAATCAGATTACATAGGTGAATTCAGCAAGGTTAAATACGCACTTTTGAATATTTCAAAAACACTTACTCATACACTTACTGAAATAAAGGTAGCTTCCGACCAGATAGCAAATGGTTCTGATCAGGTTGCAGCGGGTGCTCAGGCTCTGAGCCAGGGTGCTACGGAGCAGGCTTCTTCTATTCAGGAGTTGTCCGCAACGATACAGGATATGTCATCTCAGATTGACGAAAATGCCAAGACGGCGCAAAATGCCAATGTTCTTTCAAGCCAGGCTGGAGAAGGTGTCATGGAGGTTAACTCTGATATGCAGCAGCTCATGAGAGCTATGAAGGAAATAAACGACAAGTCAAGTGAAATAAGCAATATTATAAAAACCATAGATAACATTGCATTCCAGACAAACATTTTGGCTCTCAATGCTGCAGTTGAAGCGGCAAGAGCAGGAAGTGCGGGCAAGGGATTTGCAGTTGTTGCAGACGAAGTCAGAAATCTTGCACAAAAATCCGCTGAAGCTGCCAATGATACAACACTGCTTATCAGCGATACCGTAAAAGCTGTAAGCAATGGAACTCAGATAGCTGAAAAAACTGCTTCATCACTCAATGCTGTTGTTGAAAAGACAGAGGGTCTGACAAAGCTTATAGAAAGCATCGCTCAGGCCAGCGTTCGTCAGGCAGAGGGATCAAATCAGATTGCAATAGGCATAGAGCAAATATCATCAGTTGTTCAGACAAACTCCGCTACGTCGGAAGAAAGTGCCGCTGCAAGCGAAGAGCTTTCAAGCCAGGCAGTATTGCTCAATGAGCTTGTAGACAAATTTAATTTAAACGGGGAAGCAGTACAACAGGCATAAAATCATTTTGTGTTATTCATTTGAAGTGCTGAGATCCTTCGCTTACGCTCAGGATGACAAATTATTAGGTTATTATAAATAACAACAGCCCACGCAGAACTGCGTGGGCTGTTGTATTATTCTTCTGCTTCTTCAAGTACCTTGTTAAAATCTCTGAGCTTTTGATTTACAAGATAGAATATTGTGTTTTCGGGATATTCGCCGAATTTATCAGGCTCACCTGCTGTGATTCCAGTCAATAATTCCAATCCCTCCTCTATTTTCCTGACCGAATAAATGTGGAATTTACCTTCTTTAACGGCATCTATTACTTCATCCTTAAGCATCAGGTTAGTGACATTGCTTTCTGGAATTATAACTCCCTGGTCTCCTGTCAACCCGTTTAACGAGCATATGTCAAAGAATCCTTCTATTTTTTCGTTTACTCCGCCTATGGGCTGGATTTGTCCCATCTGGTTAACCGAGCCTGTCACTGCAAAGCTTTGTTTTATTGGAACGTCTGACAAGCTTGACAATATGGCATACAGCTCCGCACTTGATGCACTGTCTCCTTCCACTCCTCCGTACAACTGTTCAAATGTCACCTGTGCAGTCAGACCCAATTGCTTTTCCTGAGCAAATTTTCCTCCGAGATATCCATTCAAAGTGAGAACACCCTTGGAATGAATGTTACCGCTCATTTCCGTTTCACGCTCGATGTTTATTATTCCCTCCGTTCCTGAATACGTCCTGGCGGTTATCCTTGAAGGTAAGCCGAAGGAATATCCCGAAGCGCTCATTACCGACAATCCGTTTACCTGACCTGCAACTGCTCCTTCGGTATCTATAAACACTTTTTTCTGAACTATTTGCTGCTGCATTTTTTCTTCAATCATATTGGAGCGGTATTTTTTATTTTTAATAGCTGCTTCCACATGGACCGCATCCACAAATTCTGAATTGTCACCATCTGCAAGCGCCGATGCTTCATACAATATTTCACTCACGACGTTAAATCTTGTAGACAGCTTATTTTGATCGTCAGCTAATCTTGAGCCTAACTCTATGACCTTGGACATTGCCCCACAGTTCAGGTGTTTGAGATTTTCCTGCTCGCACATGGAACCTATGAATGAAACGTAGTGCTGTATATTTTCGTTTGTTCTGTCCATTTCAACGTCAAAATCCACATTGACCTTGAACAGCTTTTTAAAATCCTCATCAACAGAAAGGAAGCTGTAATACAGGAAGCTTCCCACCAATATTACCTTTACATTCAACGGTATAGGTTCAGGCTTTAATGTAACCGTAGGTACAAACCTACTTTGTTCTCCTATATTTTCAACCAGTGCCTGTCTGTACTTAAGTGCTTTTTTCAAGGTATCCCATGCATATGGATCCATGAGAAGATCCTTTGCCTGCAATATCAGATATCCACCATTCGCTCTTTGCAGGGCACCTGATTTTATCATTGTGAAATCGGTCATGGTAGTCATCATGTGATTTTTATATTCAATTTTTCCGAAAAGATTATAATAGTATGGATTGCTTTCTACAACAACGGGTGCGCCCTTTGCATCCTCGTTATTGACAAACAAATTTACTTTGTATCGGGTGAACGGATTTTTGCTGTCCTTTGTTTCCAACAGCTTTGTGTCAAATAATTCTTCCTCGTCCTCCGAATGCTCTCCATCATCAAATTCTGCCGCAAACTCTTCGTTTACCAAAGGTCTGACATTTCTGAATATGGCGTGATTTTCTGCCACGTCCTTCAAAACCTTGTCTAAATATTTTATTATTTCCTGAATATCCTCATATCTTTCTTTCAACTGATTAATGAGCGGCTCTGCTGCGCTTCGTGCCGTCTGCTCTTCTAAATCCATATACTGTTCTTCTGATATCTTTTGAGACATCTGGACGTCACGTATTTTTTCATCTATTTCCTTTGCTATTTTACTTCTCTTGTTGTCTATTGCTTCTCTTTCATCTAACGAAAGCTGCTGATATTCTTCGGGAGTTATTAATCTGTCTTCTTTAAGGGGTATCAGCAGAACTCTTTGTCCTGCCTGCTGTATGCCAAAGCCGGAATCAAAAGCAAGCTTTTCTATATCTCTGAGAATACCATTCATTTTCTCATTGGTTTTTTGTACTAATACATCTTTTTGTTGTAAAAATGTGCTTCCTTCAAATTGTTTTGGTATATATATAGTTAAATTTGAAATTAACTTATCCATATCTTTTTGAAATTCTTTTCCCTTGCCGGGGGGCAGAGATATGGCGAGAGGCTTATCCCATTCACTGAAGTTGTTGATATAGCACCAGTCATTTGGTATCGGTCCCTTTTTTGCTACCTTTGACACAACCGACTGCGTATACGTACTCTTTCCTGTACCCTGAGGTCCGAGAACAAATATATTGTATCCGGGAGCATTCATTGACAGACCAAATTCCATTGATTTAACCGCTCTGTCCTGACCTATGACTCCTTGCAATATTTCCACATCCTTGGATGTCCGGCAAAAGTTCAGTTCCTCTTCTATCCTGCATACCTTCTTGAGTCTTTCTATTGGGATCTTGTATTTGTTAGAATCAGACATAATAGCCTCCTATAAAATTAAAATCATATAAATGGATATACCCTCAAAAATATTTTGTTAAACTATAAAATTATGGAATAAAAAATCTTTGGTTTTTAATCCCAAAGATTTATAAGATATTATATCGACTGTTTATTAAGTGAAAATGCACCAATTGTAAAGAAGGTGATTCCCATAACTGTTAAAACTATTGAGGGCATTATAGCGGCTTCAAAGCCCATGCCGCTACTTGCTATACTTTCTATGCCCTGCATAGCCCATTTTTGCGGTGTCAGCTCGGCTAAGATCAGCAAGACTTTATTATTTACTATTTCCAAAGGCCACATGCAGCCGCCAAGCATCGATGTGCTCGTCAATACTATGGGGGCTATGGAGCCGAGCTGTGCCTGTGTCTTTATAAAACCAGCCATCATCAGTCCCAATGATGTAACCGCAAATATGAATGCTGCCGAAACCAGTAAAACTCCGGCTGTACTGTTTCCCCAATCGATTCCGATTATATATTTACCTCCCAGAATAAGCACACCAATCTGGACTGCTCCCGTGATATAAGCAGCTATCATGCT
>JAFACY010000244.1 GCA_023425285.1 Bacillota bacterium | reverse complement strand
AACTTACTTCGTTCGACTTGCATGTGTTAGGCACGCCGCCAGCGTTCGTCCTGAGCCAGGATCAAACTCTCGTTTAATATTTTCCTTAGCCCAAGCTTTCGCTTAGCTTTTTTTTACTTTTTGTTTTGTTTGTTCTTTTTTTCAATTAGAACTCCGCAGTCTCATTCACCAATTTATTTGCTCCTTGCGTCGCATAAATTGGGAATTCGTTGCGAATGACCTACCATCAATTTTTCTCTCCCTTGCGGTCGAAAAAATTGGGTTAGGGCATCTTTTCAGGTTTCTTATGCTGTTTTATTGTCTATGTTCGGTTGTGCTGCTTCCGTCTCTCGAGGACAGCTTGAACAGATTATCACATCTTCTCGATGTTGTCAACTGCCAATTTTTACTTTTTTATTTTTATTTCTAACCCCTATCCTTCTGAGACAGGAATGTCAGTTTAACATACACATTGTCCTCTGTCAACTGACAATTTTTGCAAGTTAATTCTTTGTTCAAGAATTTAACAGCTTTGTTAGTTTATCACAACTATTTTTAATTGTCAATAAATTTATTACTTATTTTTCAACTAATTTTTACATTTTTCTGATAAATGCTTTTTAATTTTAGCTCACTTAATTATCTTTGTCAATCCCCTTTTTTACATTTTACGCTTCTCTTTTTTACATTTCATCTAACTCAGCTTTTATACTCAATGCAACCGAATCATGCGGATTAATTTTCAGCGCAGTCTGTATATCTTCTTTTGCTCTGTCTAACTGGTTATTTTGCATATATGCCACTGCACGATTACAGAACACTTCGCAGTTACCGGGATCAAATCCTAATAAATCCGAAAACAATTCGGCAGCCTCCACATACTTACCCCTGCAGAGCTTGCATAATCCCAATTCATTCAAGGCATCTTTCTGATTTTTTTCTATTTTTAATACATTTTCAAAATATGTTTCTGCTATGTCATATTCTCCAAGCATCCTGTATGCCAGTCCTATAAAGAAAAGTAAATTCCACCAGCCGCCGAATGTTTTGGTTAAAGGAAGCAATAAATCCAAACCCTTCTCAGGCTGTTCCTTCAATACAAGATTATATCCGTTTTCAAAATCAACGTATGGCTGCAATTGAATAAGTTCGTTTCTTATTTCATCTGTCCTGAGAGCGTCATCATCATATTTCTGATGTTTTTCCCAGATGAGTTTCGCCTTGATATATTGCTGGCTTCTTTTATAGTAAAATCCTAACTTGTAGTGTGCAAGTGCAAATTGGTCATTATAATCTAAACAATATTCAAAGTATTTGTTAGCTTCCTGCAAATAATATCCGCTCAATTCTTCCGTACCGTCAGAATACAATTTCATTCCCATTTTTTCCAAGGCACAAGCATATACGAAACAGCTTTTTTCGTTTTCTTCGATGTTAACCAATGCCTTGCCGTATACTACACCGTCTTCGTTTTCATTTTCATCAAATTTATTTATGCAGTATATTATATAAGGTATAATATCAAATTTCAGTGCTTCAAAAATTTTATGGTAATCTTCAAAAAGCTTAAAATCTTCATCTGAGCCAAACAAATATATTATACCGTCTATTATATTATTGAGTGAAATTCCATCTGTTTCTTTTTGTCTTTCTACATCCTTCAGCAAGTTGGAAATCCTGACAGGTATGTCAAGCTCCTTATCTGATACGAATGTATTGTCCTTAAAATTAATTGATGCTCCCTTTTTTATAGTAATAAATGATATGTCGTTTCGTTTCTTTTCATAAAAATCTTCAAAAAATTTATCTCTTTTGTTCATAATTTATCTCTCCAATCAAATCATTCAAAATGTATGTGCTGCATCTGTTAAAAATATTTTCTTTATCCTTATATATAAATAACGTTGGTTTATCCTTTATATCAACTATTCTGAACTCATTTATTATTTTTTCGTTTTTTCTTGACTCGCCGAAATACTTACTTGTGAATGATGCTTCATTTGACAGATATCTTTTGAGAGCCTTGTATTTTTCCTCTGCATTTCTGTTCAGATAATCAGGCAAATCTTCAAACTGATTGTTAAAAACATAGTCATACCGCATGGAATTGAAAAGCTCATCATCCAACATTTCATTACATTTTATATAATCAAACAATATTTTGTAAAGCTTTTTTCTGCTGTGAGACATCCTGTACAAATCATTTTTCTGCCAATATTCACTGAAGGATTCATAAAATTCAAAGGCGGATTTGTCAAATATGTGATTCAATATATAACCTAAGGATTTTTCAAAATATTTTTCATTGTAATATTTATCAACTATTTCTTCAATGTTTTTTAATCTTAAGAGCTCCCTGATGTTTATATATTTTGTGCAGATTACTTCGTAGGGTGCTGCTTTTCTGTATTTGATTTCATGCTTGAATCTGTCATTATAGATTTTGGTTCCCTTTAAAACCTTTAAAAAACCGAGCTGTATTTTTTCTGCATTAAGCTTATGAATCCCGTCAAAGGATTTTTTAAATGTATCATAGTCTTCGTATGGCAGCCCTGCAATCAAATCAAGGTGAACATGAATGTTGTTATTTTCTCTTATCTGACTTATTACCTTATAGAGCTTTTCCACATCCATACGCCTGTTTATTTCATTCAGGGTTGCTTCGTTTAACGATTGTACTCCTATTTCAAACTGAAACATATTTACGGGAAGCTTTTTTAAAAAGGGAATAAATTCTTCATTTATTATATCTGCAGTTATTTCAAAATGGATTGTCATGTTGCTAATGTTATGTTCAATAATGAAATCTATTATTTCCATTGACCTTTTATAATCGGCATTGAAGGTTCTGTCCACAAATTTGATTTGTCTCGCATTTGTTTTTAATAGCAGTGACAAATCCTTTTTCACCCTGTCCATTGAAAATACTCTCATTTTTTTATCAATGGAAGACATGCAAAAGCTGCATGAGAACGGACATCCTCTTGATGATTCGTAATATATTATTTTATCGTCAAATTTATCTTCCTCATCGTAGGGATAGTTTATCGCGTCTAAGTTTAAAACGGGCTCTCTTATTTCATTGATTACAATTTTGTCATTATCTCTGTAGCTTAACCCTTTTACACTTCCGTAATCGGGATTGTCCTTGTAAAATTCCACAATAAACTCACCGAATGTAATTTCCCCTTCTCCGGATATAACGAAATCTATATATGGTTCATTCTTCATAAATTCTTCTGTTTCAAAGGAAACTTCCGGTCCTCCGCATAAGAGTCGTACATCCTTGCTTGTTTCTTTGATTATGTATGCTATTTCCTTTATATATTCAACATTCCATATGTATGTTGAAAAGCAAATTAAGTCGGCATCTGCCGACAATATTTCGTTTAATATGTATTCAAGCTTCTGGTTTATTGTAAACTCCTTGATTTCTATATTATCATCCTTACAATACTTCTTCAGATATCTTACGGCAAGATTTGCATGGATGAACTTTGAATCAAGAGTGACCAATAATATTTTCATATGTTCACCTTTATTAATCCCGATTTGTTTCTTATTACTATTGCCTTATCATCTCTTTTAATCACCTTGCATTTACCCAGTAATGGATGTGTGAATGAAGGATATTTTAAAAACTCTTTAAACTCAGGTATATCCGCATCAGGTAATTTCAATTTATCCGGACTGATAATTCCTTTCCTGAGCTTAAGCAAATATGCTGAAAAGCTGCTTAGTACAGATTCATTTCCGCAGTCTGCCGATTCCATCGTCACGCTGTTCAATATATGTTTTATTGATTTATAGCTTTTTATTCTGTCAGATAAAGCATCCCCGGTCAATCGCCTAATTCTTTCTTTTTCAAATTCAATAAAATTTGTTTTTTCCATAATAATATTATTTTTATCTGCAAATTCCTTAAGAGAAAAACCAATTACTCTTTCTTTTGTAATTTCATTTATCATTTCACAATCTGCATTATTGCTGCTCAAATATACGTCTATTGCAGAAGAAATAATAATTGCATCCAACAATGTATTTTTGTTAATCGAATACATTGTTACGATCTTTAACACTTCATTTATCTGTATGTCCCAAATTGTATTGGTAATTACAACCGGTAATATTTTTGATTCTAAAAGCTTATCCTCTTCAACTGACAGATTATTACTGTTAAAATAATTGTCTATTACTTTATCATCACCGTTTTTATATAATTTAAACAGTCCAAGTTCTTTTTTATATCTTTCAATATCTGTAAAGCACCCTACCTTGTCTTCATAGGGCACGAGAGATTTTACGCTGATTAAAAACAATTGCAAATCCATACCGGGTATTTTATCACCGAGGTTATCTTCAAAACAATTTATCAATAGTCTGTATATTTTAGATTGCATGCATTCCTCACAAAAAAATAGAATCAATTATATATTTGATTCTATTATACATTTAATAAAATTATAAAGCAAATTAAAGTATTTATGTTTCATCAAATGATTTCTTATACTCTGTTGCAAAGGTCAGCACTCGGTGTGAATAGTCACTCTCTGCCGGGTTTGAATTGCCTGATGCGTTTTTTTCCATGTAATTTTCCAAGCCCTGCTGACCTCTGTTATATGCTGTGAGAGCCTTGTGAATATCCCTATTGTAAATATTATACAGATAGCTTATCTGAGTTATGGTCAGCTTCAGATTGTACCTGACGTCAAACAGCTTATCGGGATCATACACATATCCCAAATTTTCGGCAACCGGTCTTGCGGTGTTCTCCATGAGCTGACCCAGGCCTCGCTCTCCCGCTTTTCCCTTTGCCTTAGGGTTGAAGTCGCTTTCTCTTTTTATAACCCCTAAGACTATAAACGGGTCCAAATCCTTCTCCTTGCATTCCCTCACAATAAACAGGCAGTCATCATAACTGAAGTTCGTTATTTGCTGTGTATATTCCACCAGCTTTTTTTCATTTGTTAAAGTATCCTTTAAGTTTGATACAAGTGATTCTCTTATAAATAAATTTTCCGGCTCAACATAATCCTGTGACATATCTCTTGCTTCTGCAACCGTGGTTAAGTCAAACATCATGTAGTATGACAGCATGCAAATTACAAGGAGAATTGCCAAGTGTTTTTCACATTTCATCTCATCACCCTTATGTTATATAATCTATTCATTTTAATTATATTTTTACTTTATTTTCAGGTCAATGACGAAACATGATATGTATTGTTGAGGAATGTTGAAAATACTACATTCTTTCCGGAGCTTCCATCCCTAACAACTCCATACCCTTTTTCAGTACGGTATTTACTGTCTTTGTTAATAACAATCTTGCTTTTTTAATTTCGTTGTCTTCAACTATAATCGGGCATTCATGATAAAAACGATTAAATTCCTGCGCCAGTCCAACAATGTACCTTGTTATGAAGAATGGCTCGTATTTGTCATGTGCACCAAGAACCGACACCTTGAAGCCGTCTAATTTTCTGATAACATTAAACGCCTCTTTATCTGTCAGTATTGAATAATCAACATTATCATCCACTTCCTGCTCTGCCTTGCGAAGTATGCTGCAGGTTCTTGCATAGGTGTATTGAACGTATGGTCCGGTTTCACCCTCGAAGCTTAAGGTCTTTTCCCATGAGAAGGTGTAATCCTTTATTCTGTTATTGAACAGCTCCTGGAAAATAACAGCTCCGATTCCAACCTGTTTAGCAACCTCTTCCTTGTTTTCCAGGCCGGTATTTCTTTCATTTATAATTTCAGTAGTTTTTTCAATAGCCTTGTTTAAAACATCCTCCAGGAAAACAACTCTTCCATTACGAGTTGACAAAGTGCCGTCTTCTAAGCTTACCGTTCCGAACATTACATGAACACAATCTTCCGACCATTCATATCCCATTAAGTTTATGATTTTTCTCCATTG
>JAFACY010000237.1 GCA_023425285.1 Bacillota bacterium | reverse complement strand
TGTGGTAAACCGCCTGTCCGTAATTTGTGCCATCCTCTACATGACAGTTGCATTTACTTTTGCAAGACCTCTCATTGCAATGATGGGTGGAACAGGTGAGGCTCTTGATTACGGTGTCAGCTATTTCCGCATATGCTCATTGGGAGCTTTCTTCTGGATTTACGGTCTTGCGGGCAACATGATTATCCGCGCGGAGGGCAGAATGAAGACGGCAGCATGGATGATGGGGTCGGGCTTAATCGTCAATGCCGTATTCAACTATATATTTATGGCAATTTTTGATATGGGTGTGGAAGGAGCAGCCTGGGGCACAAATGTAGGTATGCTTGTTTACACATTGATAGGATGGCTTTATTTTGGACGCGGAAAAGCCACATTTCATGCAAAATTGTTTTCGTTTAAGGGAGACAAAAAGATAACAACTTCTATTTTAAGGCTGGGCATGTCATCACTGATTATGTCTGTTATGAGTCTTATCCAGGGACTGGTTGTATTCAATGCACTGGCACGGTATGGTACAACAGCGGATATAGCCTTTTACGGAGTGGTTTACAGGATATTTCAGTTCCTGCTGACTCCTATTTTCGGTCTGATGCGTGCATTGCAGCCTGTTATCGGCATCAATTACGGTGCAAAGCAATACGACAGAGTTATCAGCTCCTACAAGGTGTTTGCCGCGGCCGCCCTGATTCTGACAATCCCGTTCTGGATGATCTCACTTACGGCTCCGGGCTCCATACTTGGTATGATGCTGAAGGATCATGCATTCACAGGCACACAGTTTACATACTTCAGAGTGTATATGGCAATTTTGCCGGCACTGTCCTTCATTTTCATGGCAATGACATTGTTCCCCTCCGTTGACAAGGGCAAGCCTGCTATGATTATCGGCATGGCAAGGCAGTTTGTATTTTACATCCCCGTGATGCTGCTTCTGCCTAAATTCGTCGGCGTGGGCGGCGTATATTACGGCTCTCTCGTAATTGACACAATCATTGTACTGTGGACAATGCTGATGGTAAAGAAGGAGTTTAACAGCTTGAGAGAAAGAAAAGCCTTGCATAAAGGCATTTTAGAGTTATCCAATAATTAAAAATTGAATATGAAAACTAAAAGTTGTTTGCTCTCAATTTAGAGTAAGCAACTTTTTTTATATAGATACAAGTTAAATCTTTTGCATAAGATCTTGAGTTTCCGCAAAAAGCAAAAACATTAAGAAGATAAATTAAAAAGAGAAAAAAATATAAAATGAAATGCATAAGATGTGTTTACAAATATACTTATATAAGATATAATATAAGTATATTTGTAAAACAAGAAGGTGAAGACGATGGATTACATTAAAAGAATAGAAAAAATTATAAATGAACAGAAGGGAACCTTACTTAGCTTAGATTTAGATGAAAATAAGATCCCAAGAACTTATCTATCTATGATGGTGGCAGAGGGTAAGATAGAAAGAATAGGTAGAGGCATTTATGTGTTGCCAGATTTATTAGAAGATGAAATGTTTATTTTGCAAAAGAAATACCCTAATTTAATTTATTCCCATGAAACAGCCCTTTTCTTACATGGATTATCAGATAGGACACCTTTTGAATATTCTGTAACAGTACCAAGCGGATATAAGGTTATAAATGCTATAAGTGAAAAATCTAAAATTTATTATGTAAAAAAAGAACTTCACCAAATGGGTACTATAGAAGGAAAAACATCCCTTGGGAATACCATAAATATATATAATGTGGAAAGAACAATTTGCGATATATTAAGAAGCAGGAACAGGATCGACATTCAAATATTTTCCGATGTCCTTAAAAAAGTAGCAAAGAAAAGGAATTTAGATTATGCTTTGCTTGTCGAATACGCAAAAAAATTTAATGTAGAAAAGATATTAAACACCTATATGGAGGTACTTATATGAGTAGAAAAGCCATGAGTTTAAAGGCTAAAATTAGGAACTTAGCAAAAGAAAAAGATATATCAGCCCAAGTTATACTACAAAACTATATGTTTGAAAGGTTTCTTGAAAGACTATCCAAATCTGATTATAAAAATAACTTTATATTAAAAGGTGGTATGTTAATAGCTGCCATTGTGGGAATCGATAATCGCTCCACAATGGATATGGATGCTACAATTAAAAATTATCCCATAGCCATAGGTTCATTGACAAAAGCCATTACAGAAATTTGTAATATAGAAATGGAGGATGATGTAAATTTTTCTTTCATGGGAATTGAACCTATAAGGGATGATGACATATATGGTGGATACAGAGTAGGAATTAAGGCGGATTATGATACCATAATTACTCCGCTTTCAGTTGACATAACCACAGGAGATGTCATAACACCAAAAGAAGTTTTTTATTCATTTAAAATGATTTTTGATGAAGGTACTATTGGGGTATGGGCTTACAATATAGAAACTGTTCTTGCAGAAAAAGTAGAAACAATATTGCAAAGAGGAGAGTTAAATACTCGACCAAGAGACTTTTATGACGTTTATATACTGGCCAATACTCAAGAATTTGACATCTTAGTGTTTTCTGAAGCGTTAAAAAATACAATAGAGCATCGGGAAACAATACATATACTTAATGATACCTTAAAAAGGATAAAGAATATAGAAACAAGTGAAATATTAAAGGATAGGTGGATGAAATATTCAGAAAACTATCCATATGCAGAAGATATTACCTATGAAGATACTGTAAAAGCTTTAAAAATGCTACTTAATAGATAATATTAGACATAGTATACGTGAAAGAATTTTTGGCTTTAAAGATTTAAGGAATAGATATTTCCATAAACAAAACATACATAGTATGGAAAGAATCAAAGAGATTCGCAGAAGGGTGGCTATCTCTGGTCGAAAACAATCGATACTGTCATGTTATAATTAGTATAGCTATATACACAAACAGGAAGGTAACTTTACCTCCCTATTTTTAAAAATAAATCTAAATTATATCTTTTCTAAGCAGGATATTTCCCGCACGCAGACTGTTTCTTGCCGTCTGCATTATATTGTCTATTCGTCCCAGTTCCTTTATTAATTCCTTTTCTTCGGGAGTGGTTTGCAGAACAGCATGGATACCGCCGTTGCGGATTACTATACGCCTGTCAGCCATGAGAGCCAGAAGAGGATCATGGGTTGCCATCAGTACGATTTTGTCCTGAGAAACTAAAAGCTCCAGAGCCTTCTTGCGGTCTATCCCCGCATTTTCTATTTCATCAATCAGCACAATAGGCGATTTACTTAAAATTGCCGTATCAGCAATCATCAGTGCACGGGACTGTCCGCCGCTGAGGCTTGTAACCGGTGTGGATTCCAAAAAGCTTTCTCCTGCCAGATAGTTTGCCGACTCGAGGATTCTTTCCGCAATTTCATCCGGGTTTTCCACCATACGGCTTTCAGCATGTAGCTTGACAAATTCTCCCGCACTCAGATCCATTACGAAATTCATGTTCTGTGAAAGCTGAGCGACCAGCTTATTGTTGGGAGAGTATCTCCATTTCAGATCTGGGGGCTGATTGTTGATTAATATGCTTCGTTTGGTTGGTGTATCTCCTTGTGCAGCCCATTCGATATCTGCCAGCAGCCGGCTTTTGCCCGAGCCTGTGGGTCCCACGATGGACACTATGTGAGAGGGAAGAATTTCTAATTTATCGAAATTTTCAGCCTCTCCGCTTTTATTCTGACCGGGAAGTATCGTCAGTGATTGTACAGCCTTATCCTTTTCAAGTCCTAAAAATTCCATCATCTGCATGATGTAGCTGTTCAGCTCTCCGGGCAGACTTTGTGCATTTATTGCCTTTTCCTCCAGCTCCTCCTCATCCATCTGTGCGAGATATTCCATGAAGGTAAGATTTTCATACCCCTGAATTTCAAGCCTGTTCTGCTGCAAGAAATCCAAAACAAAGGGATATTGCTCCAAAAGCTGTGACAGTGTCATTTCTTTTATCATTTTTCTTCCTCCCATGTCATTTTCTTAGTGTTGCCCAATTGATAGCTTTCTCCTATACGGGTTTCACCCAGACAGTAGGAGCACATGGCAGAAGGCATGGGGAAGCGCAGCTTCATACCTTGTACGGATTTCAGATCCTGTGCATCATC
>JAFACY010000193.1 GCA_023425285.1 Bacillota bacterium | reverse complement strand
GTTATGGTGTTTCGCCATGTTCTGAAAGGAACAAGCAATTCGCCTTGTTTATCAAGCACAAGATATCCGTGCATCATTGCGGAGAAGCCCATAGAAGCAAGCCTTGTAATTTCAACGTCATATTCTTTTTTAATATAATTCCTTATATCCTCGTAGCATTTTCTGAGTCCCGCCCATACTTCGTTGAGATCGTATGTGAATATGCCGTCTTTAAGCTGATTTTCCCAGTCATAGCTTGATTGTGCGATTGCTCTTGCTCCCGCTGTGGTAAGTACTGCCTTTATTCGCGTGGAGCCGAACTCAACTCCAAGATTTATATCTCCTGATGAGACTATGTCCTTTAAATTATCATTAAACATTAATTACCTCATTATTTCTGTCCATAATAGGAATTTTCGCCGTGCTTTCTAAGATAGTGCTTATCAAGAAGATTCTGCTGCATGCTTTGAAGATTTTTGTTTTTAAGGAGGCTGTGCCATGCCATAAATGCAACCTCTTCTAAAACAACGGCATTGTGTACTGCGTTGTAAGCATCCGTTCCCCATGAAAACGGACCGTGGCTGTGCACCAATACGGATGGGATGTCCTTGTAGTTAAGCCTTTTAAATGTCTCAACAATTACTTTTCCCGTATTTTCCTCGTAGTCAGACACTATTTCAGCAGTTGCCATTTGTCTTGTCACAGGTATGCTGCCGTAAAAATAATCTGCATGTGTGGTTCCGAGCGCAGGGATTTCTTCACCCATCTGTGAAAAGATAGTTGCCCATCGACTGTGGGTGTGAACAATTCCTCCCAAGTTTTCAAAGCTCCTGTATAATTCAAGATGCGTCTTAGTATCGGAGGAGGGCTTTAAGTTTCCCTCCACCACCTCACCTGTTTTCAGGTCGACTATTACGATATCCTGCGGTGTCAGATCATCGTATTCAACACCGCTTGGCTTTATACCTATTACAGAATTTTTTCTGTCTATTTCCGAAACATTGCCCCACGTAAATTTCACAAGCTCATATTTTGGGAGCAGCATGTTTGCTTTATATACTCTTTCCTTTAACTGCTTATACATTTTACACCTACATTTGCAGCTTCCATGCCAAGTCGTTCAGGAAAAGCTGATCCTTAAGTCCTTCAATGGTAGTGTCCTTTGAAATATGAACAAATTCAATGCCTAAAATTTCAGCTAAGTCTGCCATGTGTCCCACATTTAAATCGTAGCTCAATACCGTGTGATGTGCTCCGCCTGCTATAATCCATGCTTCAGCACCTGTGAGCAAATCGGGAGCCGCCTTCCACATAAGTCTGGCAACAGGAAGATTAGGCATCTCGTAAACAGGCTTCACACATTCGATATCGTGGCATATGAGACGGAAGCGTCCGCCCATGTCAACCAATGTCACCACAATGGCATCGCCTGCCTTGCCTTCAAATACAAGTCTTGCGGGAGGATTTTTACCGCCTATGCCAAGATGATGAACTTCGATTTTAGGCTTATTTGCCGCAAAGGACGGGCAAACCTCAAGCATATGAGCTCCTAAGGATAATTCATTACCTTCTGTCAAATCATATGTGTAGTCTTCCATAAAGCCTGTTCCGCCGTTTAGACCCACTGACATTGCTTTCATAACGGCAGTCATTGCGCTTATTTTCCAGTCACCTTCACCGCCGTATCCGTACCCTTCTCCCATAAGCCTTTGTGTTGCAAGACCTGGAAGCTGTTCCATTCCGTAGAGATTCTCAAATGTGTTGCTGAATGCCACGCAATTTTCTCTTTCAAGCATCTGTTTGATTGCAATTTCGCATTTTGCCTGATATTCAACCGCTTCTGTATTGTCTGTGTTTATTATATATTTTTCTTTATACTCCTGCATGAGGGCATCCACCTGCTGAGGAGTGACATTGTTTATATATTCCACAAGCTCGCCGACGGGCCATGTGTTAACCTGCCAGCCCAGCTTGATTTGTGCTTCTATTTTGTCTCCCTCGGTAACGGCAACCTGACGCATGTTGTCGCCAAAACGCATAACTTTTACCTGCTTGCTGAAGCATGCACCCACCGCACTTCTCATCCAGTTACCTAAACGTAGCTGAACCTTCTCGTCCTCCCAGTAGCCTGCGATAACCTTTCTTTTGCTTCTCAGTCTTGCGGCTATGAAACCGTGCTCTCTGTCTCCGTGTGCCGACTGATTAAGATTCATGAAATCCATATCAATTTCATCGTTCGGTATCTGACGGTTGTATTGTGTTGCAAAATGGCAATATGGCTTTTGAAGATTTACAAGTCCGTTAATCCACATTTTGCTTGGGCTGAATGTATGCATCCACGTTACGATTCCCGCACATTCGGGGTCTGTATTTGCTTGCTTAACTATTTCAGATATTTCATCGTTAGACTTAACGGTTCCTTTATATTCCAAATCCCAGGGCAGTCTTCCGGACTGGGACATTTTTTGTGCCATTTCCTTGCCTCGTGTATCCACGGTGTCCAGCACTTCCTGTCCGTACAAGGTCTGGCTTCCTACTACAAACCAAAATTTATAATTTTTGATATTCATTCTGTACCTCCGTTATTTTAATTTCACATATAAATGATAATTTTCATGTTTAATTCTGTTAAGCGGTAAAAGCTTGTAATCCTCTATTGTGAAGTTCAGTCTGCCGTCGTGAGACAGCTTCCCGGAAACTGTTTCATCATCCATGTCAAGAGTGATAAATTCGGATTCGTCTGACAATACTGCAAGAACATAGGGACCCCAGCAAATACTGACTGTTTTTTCATCGTCTATACATCTTGACAGATAACCTTCACAGGTGCACAGCAGTTCAACTGTTCCGTCCTGTATTTCAAATGCAAAATATCCGTCCTGTACAGATGCTTCTGCGGTCAAGCCGTTTACTTTCACATTTATATCACTTGCCCACAGCGGCTTTCTGATTTTAAGTGTCTTGCCGACAAGCTTGTTAACCCTTACAGTTATATTAAAGCTGTTTTTATCAGCTTCTGTTAAAAGCTCAATATCTGCATCCTCTGACTGAAGCACGCTTGGAATAAACAGGTTGACAAGCAGTGAATCCTCAGTTCCTGCATATATATATTCTCCATACTTGAAGTGGTTTTCAAGTCCGGTTCCGTGGCAGCAGGAATTTTCGCTAATGTTGAATTCCTTATGCGCTCCCGGATTTACCGGCATGAAGTATGTGCTGCCTCCCGTAGGAGCAGATATATCCCCGCTGGCAAGAATGTGGTTTGTAACCGCAAGCTCGTAGTAGTCCATGTATTTTGATTCAGGATGGTATTCATAAAGCATCCCCGTAAGCTTGAGCATGTTGTAGCTTGCGCAGCTTTCCGCTGTTTTTTCCGATATGAATTTCGCAATTTGTCTTGCGGGCTTGAACATTTCGGTTTCGCCTGTACCGCCTATGGAATAAATATGATTTTCGGTTACAAAGTTCCAGAAGGCATCTGCAATTTCAAATCTTTCCTTTTCTCCCGTGGCATCAAACTGTCTCATACATCCTATGATCTGTGGTATATGCTGATTTGCATGGAGGTTGCCCAGTGCGTCGATTTTCATTTTCATCGGCAGATAAAGCTTGTTGTTGTCAAAATACTTGCTTGCCTCCAGGTAGCGTTCATCCTTTGTGAGCATGTATAAATCAGCCAGAACCTCGTTTATTCCTCCGAATTCACCTGCGATATACATTGACCACATTTTATCTCTCTGAGCCTTTGTGAGTCTGCTTAAACGGTTGTAAACCCACAAGCCTGTGTCCTTGAGTATTTCAAGTGCTCTCCGGCTTTCTGCCAGCATGTAGCAGTCTCTCAGCCCTGCCATAATTTTGTGAAGTGTGTAGTAAGGAGCCCAGATTGTAGGATATGTGGTGTATTCCTCCAGAAGGTCGAATTGTTTTTCATCATATCCGCTCAGAAATCCGGACGCAAATTTATCGGGATACTTAGCCATTTCCTGCTGACAGGCATAAAGCTCGTCAATCATATAATCAAGCTTGGCTTTGATTTTTTCATTTCCCGTAGCACCGTAGGACAACGCAAGACCGGATAAATAATGACCTGTTGTATGACCCTTCAGATTGCATTCGGGAGCATCCCATCCGGTCATGGGGCTTGCACCCTTTGTGCTTAAGCCTGCTGCGCTTCTGAAGTTGTAGAGCATGCTTTCGTCATCTATATTTAACAGGCATTCCAGCAATCTTTGCTGTTGGTCGTAAAAATCTCCGTGAAGCAGCCGTACATTCTTAATGCTGTACGGATGTACTGACTTTTTAATATTCAGCACAGGTGTCAAGAGCTCCTTGTTATTCGTAACAATAACAGTAGCTTCGGATACAACATTATCCTTTACAACACCCTTGACAACGAAGCTGCATTCTTTTTCAACCATGTTCTGTTCAACAGTATCCCATACAACTGGAACAACTGTATCCTCATCGAGATTGTTGGCAGCTACAGCAACAGATGGCAAATCCGGCAGACTGCCTATTTTTGTATAAACGGTAAGAGGGTAGACTGATTTTATTGTAAAGGGATATTCCTTTTCCAATACATTTGCAATGAAGGTCTTTGTCTTCGTCATACCTTGATTTGTTGCGGTTAATGTCAATGTAACCTGTCTGTTGCCGGCACCGAAATGGGGACGTGTAACCTTTCCTTCGCCGGACAATATGTAGTCATTGGACGATTTCCAGCTGAAAATTGTACCGTTTTCTCCCGCTTCAGGCAGTTGGATGTCAGCTTCCACAGTTGACAAATTACCAAGGTAGATTCTTTCAATATCTATATCCATAAGTTTTTCCACGCTGTTTAGCATATA
>JAFACY010000172.1 GCA_023425285.1 Bacillota bacterium | reverse complement strand
CACAGCAAGCTTTAACCTCACGTCCTAAATAACTCACGCAAGCTCTTGCTTTTTCATTATTCATAACTTCTCCGAATGTACATCCGCAAGCAGCAGACATGCCGCTTACACACGCATTGTTAACCAGCTTGCCCCACCTGGAAGCCATAAGATTAGTTGACACTGATGTCGTCCCCATATGGTTCAAAATTTCTGCAATTTTTTTTATACGGTCTGTAATTTTTCCGTTGATTTCTCCGATATCAAAAAAATGATCAAGACTGCTCACATCCTGAGTCAATTCAGAGACACCGGGTCCGGAAAAAGTTGCACTCCATAATACAGCACCACCAACTGTTCGGTTTTCGCCAACATGTCTTGCAACAAAAGGCTCGGGAACACCGTTTTGAAGTGTGCAAACAGTACTGTTCTCATTAAGGTGAGAAATCAGCCTTGGAAGAATAACTTCATTAGCCGTTTGTTTAGTAAACAAAAATATAATATCATAAATGCCTTCCATTTCATCAGGTGTATATGCTTTGACAGGAACCGTAAAATCAACCTTGCCAATAATATGTGCACCCTTTTCATTCAATGCTCTTACATGCTCTTCGTAGCTATCGATAAAATCTACAGGACACCCATTTTTTGTCAAGAATGCACCCAATACGGTGCCCATAGCTCCACAACCTACAATAGCAATTCTCATAATATTAACCTCCTAACATTACATTAAAAATTTATTTTTATTACCAGACTTATTAAAGCAACTATTATACCAATATATTTTATTTATTTGTATAGGTATAGTTATTCTGGGCTTTATTTATTCAAAGTGTTGAAAACATAGCAAAATCGAATGCTGTAAATTTTTTATGTCGAGTATAATATTTCTGAAAATATTTATAAATTTATTTGCATTATCGCAAACTCTTTGCATGTATGCAAATGATTTCTTGCATTATTGCAAAATTAATAGTATAATTAAACTTAATGTAAATAACGAAGGAGATTTCTGATGGAATATAATTACGAATTTTTATCTTCAGTATTAGAAAATATAGATATTGGTATTTTTGTGTTAGATGCAGAGGGCAATTATTTATATGTTAACAAAGAATATTGTAATATTCTTAACAGACCGCGAGAAACGTATATTGGTATGTCTATTCCAAAATTTAAAGAGCAGGGATACCTGACTTATAGTGTTTGGGATATGGTTATAGAAAAAAAAACACCCGTAACAACTATTGTAACAATTAACGATTTTGTGTTTCATAAAACATATCATTTTTTTACTACAGCTACCCCGACTTTTAACCCCGATGGTTCAATCAAATATATTTTTTTTACGCAGGAACCAATTGAAAAAACAAGCAAGCGAATTCAGACAGGTATATTAAACCGGCATGTCATAACAGACTATATTGCTAATCCGAAGGATAAGCAATTTGATATTATAGCTGAAAGCCCTCAAATGAAACAATTACTTGAAATGCTGTCTCATGTGGCTAAAACAGATGCATCAATACTAATTTCGGGACCATCAGGAGTCGGAAAAGAAGTTTTGACTAAATATGTTCATCAAATGAGCCTTCGGAATAAAGGTCCATTTGTTGCGTTGAATTGTGCTGCAATCCACGATAACCTCATGGAATCTGAATTATTTGGTTACGAAAAAGGCGCATTTAGCGGAGCATCTTCCACAGGTAAGGAAGGATTAATAGAAACAGCTAACGGCGGAACATTGTTTTTAGATGAAATTAATTCCATGCCGCTTGAACTTCAGGCAAAACTTCTGCGCGTTCTTGAGACTAAGCAAGTTATTCGTTTAGGATCTGTTGTTCCAAAAAGAATTGATTTTCGTTTGATATGTGCAACAAATGAAAATTTGCTGACTTTGGTTAATGAAAAACATTTCCGTGAAGATTTGTTTTATCGTATTAATGTAATATCCGCATACATACCTCCCTTAAGCGAGCGCAAAGAAGACATAATTCCCTTAGCTTTATTTTATTTACAATATTTCTGCGATAAATACAGCTGTGTAAAAGCATTTCATGAAGATATGTTAAATTCTATGCTTTCTTATGAGTGGCCGGGAAACGTAAGGGAACTGCGTAATTTTGTGGAACGACTAATTATAACATCCCCTGATACAGAATTAATAATTTCAACTGTTCCGAATGAACTTTCTATGCAAAGCAGAGACGAGTTCAACAGCACAATTTCGTCCGCAGGGCCACCGGAAGTCATTGCTCCATATTATGATGAAGCATTTTCTCTAAGCTCCTATCTGGATAAATGTGAAAGACAGTTATTGCTTGATATGCTTAAGCAATACAAATCTCCGTTAAAGGTCTCACAATTATTAAAGCTTGATTTATCTAATGTCTACCGTAAAATAAAAAAATATAACTTGAAATTTAATAAGACCAATAATTGACCAAAATCTGAACATTTCGAATTATTGGTAATATAAAAAAAATCTGTTGCCTATTAAAACAACAGATTTTTCTTATATTTAATTTTAACTCTAAACCATCACATCTTTAGTTAAATACTTCCAAATTTTCATATATGTAGGTCGCCCCTGAAGTAACCGTTAAAAGTACAACTACAGCAACTAATGGACCTATCCATAGATTTGTAAATTCAAAATAACCTGTATAGTTCATTAAAACAACTACTATCAGTATCATCTGAAAAACTGTCTTTATCTTGCCCCAAGGATTCGCAGCTATTTTAACTCCCTTTGAAGCTGCTAAGGTTCTGAAGCCGGATATTAAAAATTCTCTCGAAATAATTATAACCACAACCCATGAGCTCAGATAACCAATTTCAACAAACGCAATAAAAGCAGCACATGTTAAAAGCTTATCCGCAAGAGGATCCATAAATTTACCGAAATCGGTAATTAAATTATCTCTCCTTGCTATATGTCCGTCGATTGCGTCTGTTACTGCCGCAGCCACAAAAATCAGAAGTGGCAATAATCGAAATACTCCTTTACTGATGTACAGTAATATAAGAAAAACGGGTATCGCCAATATTCTTATAACAGTAAGCTTATTTGGTAAATTCATGTTTTTAAACCAGTCCATCAACCACATCTCCCATCAAATCATATTCTAATGCATCATTTATTTTAACCCTATAAATATTACCCAATTTCAATTTCTTATCTGAGGTAACGTAAACAACACCGTCTATGTCTATGGAGTCCATGTAGGTCCTGCCCACATATATGTTCTCAACATCCTTTTCCTCTATTAAGACATCATAGGTATTTCCTATTTTAGCCATATTATTTTCGTAGGATATACCCACCTGTAGCTCCATCAGATCGTCCTGTCTTCTCTGCTTAATATCGTCATCCACCTGGTCCGGAAGCCTGTAGGCAGGAGTGTGCTCCTCTCTCGAATACTGGAAAACACCTACTCTGTCAAGCTTATATTTTTCCAGGAATTTTAACAGTTCCTCATGCTCTTCCTCTGTTTCTCCGGGGAAGCCTGTTATCAATGAGGTTCTGATTACGGCACCTTCCACTTCATTCCTGATTTTATTTATCAGATCAATTATTTGCTGCCTGTTTGTATTTCTGTTCATTCTTCTTAAAATTCTGTCATTAATATGCTGAAGCGGTATATCGAAATAGTTGAGAAGCTTATCATTATTTTTAAATTCATTTATCAGCTCATCATAAATATCCTCCGGATACAAATAATGAATTCGTATCCATTGAACACCGTCAATTTCAGAAACCTTTCTGACAACCTCATGGAGCTTTCTTTCACCGTACAAATCAAGTCCGTACTTGCTTGTATCCTGAGCAATGATTATTATTTCCTTTGCTCCCTGCTGTACGAGGATACTTGCTTCTTCGATAATCTTTTCAATTTTTCTGCTTTTATACGGTCCTCTGAGCTGCGGTATAACACAGTAGGTGCAGTTATTGCTGCAGCCCTCCGCTATCTTAAGATACGCATACCAATTTTCAGTCAATGAGTTTCTCGGAAGATTATCTTCATCTAACTCTTTCATGTTGGTGTCAACAACCAATTGCTTGCTGCTCTCGTATTTTTCTATATATTCATCTATTTTATCAAAACCGCTTGTCCCTACGATTATATCCACTTCAGGTATTTCCTTTGACAGCTCTTCACCAAATCTTTGGGCGAGACATCCGGTCACTATTATTTTTGCATTATTGTTCGCTTCATTTTTCACATCAGCGGCAGCCAGTATGGCATTGACTGATTCCTGCTGCGCATCGCTTATGAATGAGCATGTGTTTATAATAATGTAATCCGCTTTATCGGCATAATCTGTAGTCTTGAATCCCTTGTTGCGCAAAATTCCCAGCATGTTTTCGGAATCAACCAGATTCTTGGAACATCCAAGTGAATGCATGTAAACTTTTTTCATTAATTTCCTCTCATTTCGTCTAATTCTTCTTTTGTTATAAGCACCTTGCGGGGCTTACTTCCTTCGTGACCTCCCACGATTCCTCTTTCCTCAAGCTGGTCAATTATTCTTGCTGCTCTGGCATATCCCACCTTGAACTTTCTTTGGATATAGGATGCAGAAGCCTGACCGTCCATAACGACCATTTCAACTGCCTGCTCTAAGAACTCATCCACCTCTTCATCATCGTTCGGAGTTTTTTCTATTTCATTTATTATTTCATTTTGCTTGTTTGTCTTTATTTCTATCTGCTGCTCTCTTATGCTGTCAACAACTCTCTTGATTTCATCATCCGATATGAATGTTCCCTGTATACGTATGGGCTTAGGCAAACCGATGGGATGATAAAGCATATCTCCCCTGCCCAGAAGCTTCTCGGCTCCGCCTGTATCCAAAATCGTCCTTGAGTCAATGTGCGAGGATACGGCAAAAGCAATACGCGACGGTATGTTTGCCTTGATAACACCCGTTATAACATCTACGGACGGTCTTTGTGTGGCTATGACCAGGTGCATGCCGCAGGCTCTTGCAAGCTGTGCTATCCTTGTTATGTATTCTTCAACCTCGGCAGAAGCAACCGTCATCAAATCTGCCAACTCATCTATTACAATGACTATCTGAGGCATTTTATCATTGCCTTCTTTAGACATCTTTTCATTGTATGTCGCAATATCTCTCACACTGTTCTGAGCAAACACCTTGTATCGGTTTGTCATTTCGGAAACGGCCCAGTTCAGAGCGTTTGCTGCCTTGCGCGGGTCTGTAACAACAGGTATCAATAAATGGGGCAGACCATTATATACACTTAATTCAACTACCTTAGGGTCTATGAGTATTAGCTTCACCTCATCGGGTTTCGCTTTAAACAAAATACTCATAATCAATGAATTGATGCACACACTCTTACCTGAGCCTGTAGCTCCGGCTATAAGAAGGTGAGGCATCTTGTCAATGCTTGCTATAATATTTTTACCTGCAATATCCTTTCCCAACGCAAACGGAATATTTGTTTCAACCGCCTTGTATTCCTTTGATTCTATCAGGCTCCTCAGATATACACTGGTCTTATTTCTGTTCGGCACTTCTATTCCTATTGCGGACTTGCCTGGTATGGGTGCTTCCATACGTATATCCGACGTAGCCAATGCAAGGGCTATATCGTTCGACAACCCGGTTATTC
>JAFACY010000100.1 GCA_023425285.1 Bacillota bacterium | reverse complement strand
GGCTCTGTGAAAATGCCCGATGATTTGATGGAATCAATTGAACCGTTCAATTTTGATGATGCGGTTGATTTTCAGACAGCATATATGGCGGGATATTTAGCGGATAAATATGATGTGGCAGCAGAAGAAAGTGTGAAACGAGCAAATGAGCGTGTAAGAAGAAGTGTGGAGCAAACATTTCTTTCCACCGTAAACGGCTATAACTCGGTAACTCCGGAGCATACCAGCGTGCAGGTTGAAAACGGAACCGTTAAGTATGCGTTATATCCCGTGTGGCTTTTGAATACCAGGTGGGAAGGCAAGACATACACCTTTGCCATGAACGGTCAGACAGGTAAATTTGTTGGAGATCTGCCTGTGGATAAAAAGGCATATTGGAAATGGGTGGGGATTTTAACCCTTATATTCAGTACCCTGTTGTATGGTATAGCGGTAGCTGTATTGTGATAGGAGGAGAATATGAAAAAAATAAATAAAATAATTGTTTTAGTGTGTTTGTTTTTTATAGTTATAACTCCTGTTTTTGCATATGCCGACTTTATACCTGTGGAAAGACAACTGCCCCGATTGGTGGATGATGCTTATCTGCTCAGCGAATATGAAGCAGAAATGCTGTTGGAAAAGCTTGATGAAATCAGTGAGCAGGAACAGGTTGACGTTGTTGTGGTAACTGTTAACAGCTTAGACGGTAAAACCTCCACCGAATATGCCGATGATTTTTATGATTATAACGGATATGGCATGGGTGATAATGATGACGGAATTTTATTATTGGTCAGTATGGGAGACCGTGATCTGGCCACAAGTACTCATGGCTTGGCAATCAACATTTTTTCGGACTATACACAAAACTATATCATTGATCAATTTATTGAGGATTTAGGTGCCGGTAATTACAGCATAGCATTCAATACATTTGCGGACTTGTGCCGGGATTATATCGTACAATCAAAGACAGTATATACTGATGAGCCTTATAAGCCTGACACCTCAGGAGATTATGCAGGAGATTACGATGACGGACCGACTCATGAGCGTGGATTATTACGTACAATACAAGCCTTTTTCATAAGGGCGGTTTATATGTTTCCATCCTACATGACTCTTGTCGTAATTCTTATGGGAGCAATCATAGCATTTATAATTACCGGAATCATGAGGAGCAAGTTAAAAAGTGTGCGCATGCAGTCGACAGCTTCAAATTATGTTATAAACAACAGCTTGAATATTACTGACAGCAGGGACGCATTCCTGTATTCCAGTATAAGTAAAGTAAAAATACAAAAGCCGAGCTCCTCGTCTTCATCAGGCGGTTCAAGCACTCACAGATCCTCATCCGGGCGCAGCCACGGAGGAACAAGCAGAAAATTTTAAACGAAGCAAAATTCCCTTATACAAATGTTTAAGGGAATTTTACATAATCGGAAAACATAAAAGGATGGCAGCAATTATGAAAATAGATCGCTTATTAGGTATAGTAACTACATTGTTGCAATGTGATAAAATAACTGCTCCGGAGCTTGCCGGGAGATTTGAGGTGTCACGCAGAACTATATACAGAGATATCGATGACATATGTAAAGCCGGTATACCCATTATTTCCGTCCAGGGCGGCGACGGCGGCATATCTATTTCTGAGGGATACAAGCTGGATAAAAATGTGCTGACCGTTGACGAACTGCAAAATATTATAACCGGACTGAAGAGCCTCGGCAGTGTGTCCGATGCTGCAAGGATTGAAATGCTCATAAACAAGCTGTCACCTAAAAATGAAGCGGTTGTTTCATTAAAGGATAATATACTCATTGATCTGTCATCACACTACAAGTCCAGCCTTTCGGAAAAAATCACCATGCTGAAAAGAGCCATATCTGAAAACAAGCTGGTTAACTTCGATTATTATTCGGAAAAAGGACAAACAAACAGAACGATCGAACCATATTTTCTGACATTCAAGTGGACTGCATGGTATGTGTTCGGCTACTGCACAGATAAAAAGGACTACCGGCTTTTCAAGCTCAATCGTTTATGGAGGCATATGATTCTTGATGATGTATTTATTCCGAGAGAAATACCTGTGGAGGAGCTTGATTTTGATGATTACTTTGTAGATGGCAACAAAATAACCGTCATATTTGACAAAGCTTCAGAATATCGTCTCATTGAAGAATACGGGCCTGAATGCTATGAGGTGATGGGGGACGGAAGACTGAAGTTTTCAGTGGGATATACAAACAAGGACTATATATTGTCGTGGATTCTCGGGTTTGGAGACAAGGCAAAAATTGTTGAACCTGAAGATATGGCAAAGGAATTAACACAGCTTGCAAAAAATATTATTACAAAATACGGACATGACATATAGCTGTCAAGTTCGCTGTGATATGATGAAATAAAATGTAATCCTTTAAAAATAGAGATACTGAGGATACAAACGAAAGGAGAAAATACATGAGTGAGCTTATTTTAAGAGCGGAAGCCATAATGAAAAATTCAACAAATGCAACGATTGCTAAAATTGATGACAGGGGATATCCGAGGGCATCGACAATTTCCAGTATTAAAACGGACGGAATAAAGACAGTTTGGTTTTCTACCGGATTGGCGTCGGGTAAGGTGAAGTTTTTTAAGCTTAACAATAAAGCAAGTGTATGTTATTGTGACGGAGAAAATAATATTACACTTACAGGCACTGTTGAAATTTTATCTGATCCCGGGCTGAAAAAACAATTATGGGAGGACTGGTTTATTAATCACTTCCCCGGCGGTGTTACGGATCCCAATTATTGCATTTTGAAATTTACCACTGACAGTGCATTTTTGTGGATAGACGGACAATATGAAGAAACAGAATTTGAAGGGGTATGATATGGCACAGCTGCTAAAATATGAAGATTTCTTAGACAGATTGAACAGACTTGGCTTTATGACGCTGTCAGATGTTCTGCCGGGGTTTCCGTCTCTTTCAGGGGAAACTGCCGAGGAGAACTGGCATACGGGAGATTCGGAAACAGACCCATGGGTGTGGAAGGACAGAGCTGCAAAAGAAAAGAGAGCGGCATTCGGCTGCATTATCGGAAAGCACAAGGGTTTTGTATCTGCTGATATGTATTCGCTGTTTTACACTGCCTTTCATCCGGATGAGCACATGGAAGAGAGAAGGGCTTCTGGTATAATAAGTGAAGAGGTGTGGAAGCTGTGGCAGATATTTGAGGAGAAGACCCTGCTCAATACCAGCGATATACGTCTTGAAATGGGAGTTACATTAAAAAAAGGCGGCAGCAAGATTGACAGGGCAATTGAAGAGCTGCAGCAATATTATTATATCACCGTTGCGGGAAGCAGGAGAAAGCTTGATAAATACGGTAAGGAGTACGGATGGGCAG
>JAFACY010000051.1 GCA_023425285.1 Bacillota bacterium | reverse complement strand
AAATGCAAAAGTGACAAAAAAATGTAGTACATGTGACAAAAAAATCTGACACAAATATAACAAAAAATATATGGATAATCATGTTAGATTTTAGTATAATATCAGAAACATTAATGAGTAATTTTTACTAATGCTTTGGAGGAAATATACTATGAAATGGAAAGGAAGAAGCACAAGTACCAATGTTCAGGACAGAAGAGGAATTCGCTCTTCAAAAGGAATTGTCGGAGGAGGAGTCGGCACGGTTGTATTATTTCTGATAATTATGCTGCTTGGAGGTGATCCTACCGAACTTCTTAATAATTCATCCTTTATAGATTCGGGCAGACAATCTCAATACGTGGAAACGGCTGAGGAAAATGAACTGGCAGAATTTGCATCAGTTGTATTGGCTGAAACAGAAACTGTCTGGGATGATTTATTTGAAGAAGAAGGATTGAACTACGAATATCCCACATTGGTTCTTTATACGGATTATGTGCAAACAGCATGCGGGGCTGCAGATTCATCCGTGGGACCCTTTTATTGTCCGGGAGATGAAAGTATTTACATAGATCTGAGCTTTTACCAGGAATTAAAACAAAACTTCAAGGCTCCGGGAGATTTTGCATTTGCCTATGTGATTGCTCATGAAGTGGGTCATCACATACAAAATCAATTAGGTATAAGCGAACAGGTTATGTCACTTAGAAACAGGATGAGTGAAGCGGAATTCAATAAATACATGGTGAGATTAGAGCTGCAGGCAGACTATTTCGCAGGTGTATGGGCTCATTATGTAGAAAGAGCAGACTTGCTTGAAAGGGGAGATTTTCAGGAGGCATTGGATGCCGCAAGCGCTGTGGGAGATGACAGAATTCAAAAGGAGGCATGGGGATACGTTGTTCCCGATAAATTTACACATGGTACATCAGAACAGAGGATGAGATGGTTTGTAAAGGGATTTGAATCAGGAAAGATACGTGACGGAGATACATTCGGCGCAAGCGATTTATAATATATTAAAAGAAGAGATCCTTCAGTCTAAAGCCTTCAGGATGACACATACTTAGTTTTTAGTCATCCTGAGAGATAGTGAAGGATCTCTATTTTAATTTTTGTTTTGCTACAATTCCTCAAGATGTATCAGACCTTCAAAGGAACTGAATTTGTGTATTGCTTCCGTGTGATTGAATTTTTTCTTTGCTTCCAATATGAGTATTGCTATTACCGACAGCTCTCTCGACGATGTATCCTTTGAAATTTCAATATCGACAATTTTATAATCAGCCTTGTGAACATAATTTATAAATTTATCAAAATGCTCTAAGGATAAAAATGAAGTATACAGAGTTATTGTTTTTTTGTTTGAAGTAAAATAATCTTCGATGTTTTTAAATAATGTTACTATCAACAATACTGCGACCGCTACAATAATTGCTCCGTGATAAAAGCCTGTTCCTATGGCAAGACCAAGGCATGCCGAGGACCACAGACCTGCAGCTGATGTCAGTCCCTTTACCTGACTGCGGTTAGTTACTAAAATTGTACCAGCACCCAAAAAACCTATACCGCTGATAACCTGAGCTCCGAGACGTGCGGGATCACCGCCTCCTGCTTTATTGAAAATAAATTCGTTTGTCATCATAACGAGACTCGAACTCAGGCATACGATCATATATGTTCTGAATCCTGCCGGTCTGCTTTTTATGCTTCTTTCAAGTCCGATCAATCCTCCGCACAGCATGGACAGAACTATTCTTATAACAATTGATGTCATATTCAATTCATAAATATTTTCCATAATATCACCGTCCTTTCACATTTATACCATATAATATATTTTTTAAACTTGTCAAATGTTATTTATTATTAATATAGGGCGGTGAATTTCATTTTATATTATCTTGTCAAGCCAGGCCTGTTCCGGAGTGACCTTGATGCTTATTAATCTTCCCTGGTCCTTTTCGTACTTTGCCTGATGATATTTAAAAAGCACTTCATCATCTTTTAATTTTCCGATTATTTCAATTTTGCCGGTTGGGTGACTCATTGCATATTTGAAACTTTTGCTTATTCCGCTTATTTTTGATCTCGCTTCATCTATTATATCCACCGCCTCTACAAAAGGTACCTGAAATTGATTTTTAACACCTGATACAGGTCTGCATTGAAAAATGTAATATGGGTTTGCTCCTATTTCAACCAATCCTTTCATCAATGCTGCCAATGTTTCAGAGTTATCATTTATGCCTTTCAATAATACGGTCTGGTTCCTTACAACAATACCTATATTTCTCAGAGCTTCGATTGCCATAGTGGATTCTTTAGTGATTTCGTTTGGATGATTGAAATGGGTGATGACATATATCTGCTTTATTTTGCTGTAGTGCTCTAATATACCGAGCAGCTCGTCATCTCCATATATTCTTGAAGGAAGAACTACGGGAGTTCTTGTACCGAATCTTAAAAAGCTCAAGTGTTCAATTTTAGTAAATTCATCTAATATTTTTTTAATTTTTTTATTGCTGTTCATAAAGGAATCTCCGCCGGAAATAAGGACGTTGCTCATTTCCTTGTGTTTTTTTATATATTTGACCACATCGTCAAAATCCTTGTTTATTTCATCGTCATTTACTCCAACGAGGCGCTTTCTGAAACAGTGCCTGCAATACATGGCACATTGGTTCGTTGATAAATACATACCTGTCTGCTTGTATTTGTGCTGGAGTCCGCTAACTACGGTATTACTCGCTTCACCGCTTGTGTCAAAGCTTCCGCTCATGTCAGTTTCCAATATAGAGGGCACACACAGCTTTCTGATGGGGTCCTCAGGGTCATCCTTATTGATTAAAGATAGATAGTAATGAGGTATTGACATGGGATATCTGTCAATTATTTCATTGAACTTATTTTTTTCTTCTTCTGACAAATTCCAGTTCAGAGCCTCATTAATTTCATCTGCTGTAGTAATATTGTTTTTCAGTGATTCTTTCCAATCCATACGTTCAACTCCTGTAATATTATTTATTATTATCCCCAAATTCAACAATTAGGCAAATAAAAGATACACAAAAATAAACCTTGCTTATGCATTAAAAAATTTCATAATGTTTTATGTGAAATTTAAAAGTGAATTGAGATATGATAATCGACAATTATTTTTTGAAAATTACTAAAGATTTAAATGTGATATACATTTTTAGCATTTTATCATAATTTTCGGAATTAGTAAAGCGATTACATGGAAATTTACGAAATTTTTACGAATAGTAATCGTACGAAACGTCAAAACGAATTTTTTGAACATTATATTTTATACGTCTTATGATATTGAATTTAACTTTTTTAGATGATATAATACATATATCATACCATCGTCTCGGCAATGCAAGCGAGCTTGCGCTGCACTCTGCTCAGGTATGATATAATCTTTTAGTATCAGGACGATAGGGGAGAGCATTATGTTTTTTGATAATATTTTAAAGACCGATGAACTTAAAAGCTTTAAGGATTTGAAAATAGAAAAAATTGAGGTTATAAAAAGCCTGAATACTATACGATTCAAATCATTCAGCAGTTCAATAATTGATTTTTATGAAATAGATTATGCGGCGGATGAAATTCAGAAGCAATACAACGTAAATATTGAATTAAATATAGATTATGATTTGGATGATACATATAAAAGCAGTAAATTATTTATCGATAAAGTTATAAATAACTTTTTTTATTGTATGAAAAAATGCTCATCAGTACTTTCCAAGGCATCAGAAAGCTTAAAAATTGAATTTAATAACGACGAATTTATCATAAAAGCGAACAACACACTGCTTATGAACGAATTGGAAAGCGGTGGGATAGAAAAAAAATTGCTGACTATACTGAAAAACTATAATTCATCTAACAGTATAAAGCTTGTTTTAGATGAAGTGGAAAACGAAACAACAATTACTGCTCAGAAAATATTGGATGAAGAGCTTAAAAAAAGCATGGAAATAATAAAAAGCAATTCAAATAATGTACCTGAAAAGAAGACAAGCACCGAAGCATTTAAAAAATCCGGAACTTATCCGAAGAGAAGAAGGAAGAATGAAACAGATTTCAGCATACCTCTTTCCAAAATCTCTGAAATAACTGAGGATTCAGGTGTGGTTAATATAAAAGGAAAAATTGTTAATCTTGACAAGAAAGAACTGAAAACCGGCACGGTCCTGATGGTTGTAACGGTTACGGATCTTACAGATTCAATTAGCTGCAAATATTTCTGCCCCAAGAATTTTGAAGATGATGGCATAGAAAAGGGCAAATATATTCAGATTGTCGGAAATGCGGAAAAGGATGATTACGAAAAGCAGCTTATTGTTAAAATCAGCGGTATGCAGTTAGTGGAAGAAGAACCTTCCAAAATGGATAATGCAAAAGAAAAGAGAGTTGAGCTGCATCTGCATACGGGAATGAGCTCCATGGACGGTATAAGCGGTTTTAAGGAATATGCAAAAAAAGCCAAGCAGTGGGGTCATAAAGCAATGGCTATTACGGATCACGGAGTTGTACAGGGCTTTCCGGAGGCCATGGAATGTGCCGACGAAAATTTCAAGGTTATATACGGAATGGAGGGCTATCTGATAAACGATACGGTTAACATTGTACATAAGTGTGATAATATTAATATTGACAGCGAATTTGTTGTATTTGACATAGAAACAACGGGATTAAGTCCCATAACTGATGACATTATAGAAATAGGTGCTGTCAAGGTGGCAAACAGAAGGGTAGTTGACAGCTTTTCCACCTTTGTTCATGTACACAGAAGTCTGCCTGCAAAAATAATTGAGCTTACATCAATAACCGACGATATGCTTCAGGGTCAGCCGGAAATAACAAGCGTGCTGCCGGAATTTTTTAATTTTGTAGGGGACAGTGTTCTCGTTGCCCACAATGCAGGCTTTGATATGAGCTTCATCAAGAATAAGACGATTAAATATCTGGACAAATCATGTGACCCGCCGGTGCTTGATACTCTGGAATTGTCCAAAGCGCTCATAAAGGATGTAAAGAATCATAAATTAAACACGCTTACCAAGAAGCTTGGGATAAACCTTGAAAATCACCATAGAGCAGTTGATGATGCCAATGCAACGGCTCAGTTGTTCATACAGCTTATGAATATATTAAATGACAGAAGTATATATGAAATAGGAAAACTCAATGAAATATTAAGGGAAGAAATAGATATAGTAAAGAAATCCTCACATCATGTTAATATTTTGGTTAAAAACTATACAGGTCTGAAAAATTTATACAATTTAGTTTCAGATTCTCACATAAGATATTATTATAAAAAACCAAGAATATTGAAATCTGATTTAATGCTCCGCAGAGAGGGACTTATTATCGGAACGGCATGCGAAGCAGGAGAACTGTACAATGCGGTAATAAATGGTGCAAACGATGAAAAACTCGAAGAAATAGCATCATTTTATGATTTCCTTGAAATACAGCCTCTTCAGAACAATATGTTTCTTGTAAACAATGAAAGAGTGAGAAGTGTGGATGATTTGAAGGATATAAACAGAAAAATCCTGAAGCTTGGAGATAAATTGAACAAGCTCACCGTGGCGACGGGAGACGCACACTTCTTAGAGGAAGAGGATGAAGTATACCGAAAAATAATTATGGCAGGACTGGGCTTCGAGGATGCTGAAAATCAAGCTCCCCTTTATTTAAAAACCACTGACGAAATGCTTGATGATTTTTCCTATCTGGGAGAAGAGCGTGCGTTTGAGGTGGTAGTTAAAAATACAAACTTAATTGCCGATTCGGTTGAGAACATACTTCCCATACCAAAGGGAACCTTCCCGCCCATAATAGAAGGCTCTGATGATGAATTGAGAAACATCTGCAACAATAAGGCAAAATCAATATACGGTGAAAATATTCCGGAAATAGTTGAGAAAAGATTGGAAAGAGAACTGAATTCCATAATAGGTAACGGCTATTCCGTAATGTATATAATTGCTCAAAAGCTTGTGTGGAAGTCCAATGAAGACGGATACCTTGTGGGCTCGAGAGGTTCCGTAGGCTCATCGTTTGCGGCAACTATGGCAGGAATTACGGAGGTTAATCCTTTGGTTCCTCATTATATCTGCCCGAATTGCAAGTATTCGGAATTTATCGAAGATGGAAGCTATGGTTCAGGCTATGATTTACCGGATAAGGACTGTCCGGAGTGCAAAACAAGCTTAATCAAGGATGGTCACGACATACCGTTTGAAGTTTTTCTCGGATTTGAAGGAGACAAGGAGCCGGATATAGATTTAAACTTTGCAGGAGAGGAACAGGGTATATGTATGAAGTATACCGAGGAGCTTTTCGGCAAGGGCAAGGTTTACAGAGCGGGAACCATAGGTACCATAGCAGACAAAACTGCATACGGTTTTGTTAAGAATTATTTTGAAGAAAAGGGAATAAGCAAGAGAAGAGCTGAAATAGACAGATTGATTCAAGGTTGTTTAGGCGTGAAACGTACATCAGGACAGCATCCCGGAGGAGTTATGATTGTTCCGGGAGATAAGGACATACATGACTTTACACCCGTACAATATCCCGCAAACAATGAAAAATCAGGAACAATAACAACACATTTTGATTATCACTCTATTTCGGGACGTATATTAAAGCTTGATCTTCTCGGTCACGATACCCCCAGTATCATCCGTATGCTTGAGGATTTTACGGGAGTTAACAGCAAGGATGTTCCTACAGATGATGCTGATACCATGAAAATTTTCACCAGTACGGATGTACTGGGAATTAAATTAAATGAAATTAATTGTGAAACAGGCACGCTTGCCATACCGGAGTTTGGTACTCCCTTCGTTCGTCAGATGATTATGGATACTAAGCCAAAATCATTTGCCGACCTTGTTCGTATAAGCGGTCTTTCTCACGGAACGGACGTGTGGATAAACAATGCACAGGATGTCATAAGGCAGGGACACGCCAAGATTGGTGAGGTTATATCAACCCGTGATGACATCATGGTTTATCTTATTCAAAAAGGTGTTGAAAAGAAAAAGGCTTTTGACATCATGGAACGTGTAAGAAAGGGAAAAGGACTCAGGGAGCAGGACGAAGAGGCTATGATTAAACAGAATGTTCCCCAGTGGTACATAGACTCATGCAACAAGATTAAATACATGTTCCCTAAGGCACACGCGGTAGCTTACGTAACAATGTCCGTAAAAATTGCGTACTTCAAGGTTCATTATCCCGAAGCATTTTATGCAACGTATTTCACAACGAAGGTTGAAGACTTTGATGCGGAAATTATAACAAAGGGTGAAAACAATATACTCAGTAATATAAAAGCACTTGAAGAAAAGGGAAATGACAAAACAGCTAAAGAAAAAAATATGATAACCGTACTTGAAGTTGCATTTGAAATGTATAAAAGGGGTTATAAATTTTCAAAGGTGGATCTGTATAAATCCGATGACCACAAATTTTTACTTACAGAGGATGGAATTCTTCCGCCACTCATGGCATTGCAGGGTGTTGGTGCCAATGCGGCAGCAAGCATTAAGGCCGAAAGAGAAAACGGAGAATTCATATCAATCGAAGACATAATAAAAAGAGCCAAAGTCAGCAAGACAGTAATCGAAGTCCTCGAAAAGCATGGCAGTCTGAAGAACATGGACAAAACAAACCAGATATCAATATTTAATGTGTAAGCTATCAGGAATAATTTTAGGAGGGGAAACCAATTGATAAAAAAGATAGTAATTATATTGGTGTTTATATTGACAATCAGTTTATTAGTATCCTGTCAGCAAAATAATAAGGCAGTTGTGATTCCGCCGGAAAAAAATTCCGGAGTAATCTTTAAAACACAAAAACCTATATATTTAAGTGATGGCAGTACATCATATTCACTTGGGGGATTTGATTCGACATTTACTTTATCGGATAATCTGCTTATTGTGATGGACGATGATCAGATTCGCACTTTTGATATTTCTTATGAAGAAGTATCATTAACGGTAGAAAGCTTTCAAAAGCAGTTTCGTGATATTAAAAATATACCTGATATTTCTCAATATGATAAGCTTGTTCAGTACAATTTGTGCAAATCCACAAATGACACACCAGGATACCGCCTGTATGTGCTGGATGACCAATATTGGATTGGTGTATTGTACGGAACGGCAGTATACAGGATAGTTTCTGTAGATAGAGTGAAATAGTATAAAGCATAAATACAGTATATAAAATCAGAATGGAACAAAAATGATAGATAAAATAACCATAGAAGATATAGATGTTGAGTTAATAAAAAAGAAAATAAAGAATATCCATTTGTCGGTTCACCCACCCTATGGGAGGGTGCGCCTCTCTGTACCGCTTAGGATGGGCGATGAAGCAGCAAAGAAATTTGTGGAATCGAGACTGCCGTGGATAAAAAAGCAAAGAAAAAAATATTCTCTGAATGAACAGCCTGCAGAGATTACATATGCATCGGGAGAAAGACATAATTTATTTGGGCAAAGCTATTTGTTAAACGTATATGAATACACAGGCAGGCAGCATGCTGAGCTGAAGAACAACGAATCCATTGATTTGTATGTTCGTCCTGTAAGTACGGTTGGAAAGCGAAAAAAGATATTGGACGAATGGTACAGGGATAATTTAAAATCTGCTATCCCCGGATATATTGAAAAATGGGAAAAAGTTATCGGTGTAAATGTGAAAGAATGGGGAATAAAGCTCATGAAAACCAGATGGGGTACATGCAATGTCCGGGATCAAAGAATCTGGATAAACCTTGAGCTTGCCAAGAAAAATCCAAGATGTCTCGAATACATAATAGTCCATGAAATGGTACATTTATTAGAAAGACATCATAATGATATTTTTAAATCCTACATGACTAAATTTCTTCCGGACTGGAAAGATATACGGGATGAATTAAATGGTTTATCCCATTGACAGAATGTTATCAATAGTGATATACTGATTTTAAATTTAATATGTGAAGCATGTCATGGAAGTTGGGTGTAAATCCCACGCAAGGCCGTTGCTGTAATTCACTGAAGCTTTGGTGTATACCACTGGAATACTCCGGGAAGGTGCCAAAGATTGTGTTTTAACCGAACACAGAGTGATAAGCCAGAATACTTACTTGTTTCTCTGCCGCATTTATTGCGGCGCATACAGCCCTGCGGATTTCCATGGCTATGGATGCGATATATCTTTTTTATATTGTTATATTAATAAAGATATTGAATGCTATTTTTACGTCTGCGGTCTGACCGCAGACGTTTTTTTTGGTTTTATTCGCTGCCTGATACTGTAATTTTGGCGGCGGTGATATAAAGCAATAATGAATAATAAAGTAATAAAAAATGAAGAAACAAATTAAAAAACTACTTTCACTTATGCTTGTGCTGTCCTTGCTACTGACAGCAGCAGGATGTTCAAATCCAACGGCTGATAAACCGGAATCTGAATCAGCTGGCAAGGTTCTGCTAGCGGTAAGCTTTGGTACAAGCTATAACGATAACCGCGATTTGTCCATCGGGGGCATTGAAGAAGCACTTAAAAAAGCTTATCCTGACTATGAGATTAGGCGTGCATTCACAAGCCAGATTATAATTGATAAGCTTAAATCCAGAGATAATCTTGTTATTGACAATGTTACGGAAGCAATGGATCGTCTGGTGGCTAACGGTGTGAAAGAGGTTGTAATACAGCCTACACATATTATGAACGGATTTGAATTTGATGACATTGTTAACGAAGTATCAGCCTATAAGGATAAATTTGAAAGCTTTAAATTCGGCAAACAGCTGCTTGCATCCGATGCAGATTTTGAAGAGATTGTTTCTGTCATAACTGATGAGACAAAATCCTATGATACAGTAGGAACAGCCATTGTATTTATGGGACACGGAACCGAGCACGCAGCAAATGAAGTTTATGCAAAGCTTCAGCAATACATCAGCGATGCAGGTCATAAAAACTACTTCATAGGTACGGTAGAAGCAGAGCCTGATCTGGATGAAGTTGTTGCTCTTGTTAAGGAATCGGGAGCTAAAAAAGTTGTTCTGCTGCCTTTCATGATTGTTGCGGGAGATCATGCAAATAATGATATGGCGGGCGATGAGGAAGACTCATGGAAGACAAGATTTGAGAATGAAGGCTTTGAAGTTGAAGCAGTTCTCAAGGGCATAGGTCAGTATGCGGGTGTTCAGAACATAATTGTTAAACATGCCGGTGAAACTATAGCTCAATAAAATATATCAAATCAAAATATATCAGACCGACCGTATATACGGTCGGTCAGTATTGTGCTTACTAATATTATTTTAGGGAGAATTTTAAATGAAAAAAATATTAACTTTTATGATGGCTGTTTTATTGGCATTGTCAATACTTGCAGGCTGTAGCATCAATGCGGCGCCTTCTGACGCGGAGAAAGAACCTGTACAAGATGACAGCGAAGAAAACATTCCTGAAGAAAAAGATGAAAATCAGATTGAAACAGAAAAGGCAGAGCCTATATATGTAAATCAGCTTAAGGATGGCACATACCAGATTGAAGTTTCTTCAAGCTCTTCAATGTTTCGCATAGTTGATGCGAATCTGACTGTGGCAGGAGGAGAAATGTATGCGGTAATTACAATGAGCGGAAAAGGCTATGAAAAGGTGTACATGGGTACAGGTGAAGAGGCCCTTTCAGCTGCGGATGATGAATTTATTGCATATGTTGAAGATGCAGAAGGAATGCATACGTACAAGGTACCTGTGGAAGCACTTAATAAGGACACAGAATGTGCTGCATTCAGCAAAAGAAAACAGTCATGGTATGACAGAATACTCGTATTTAAGTCTACATTGATACCTGTAGATGCTATAATCGCTGATGCGGTCTCTGACGGTAAATATACGTCAGAGGTGACACTTACGGGAGGTTCCGGCAGGGCAAAGATTGAGTCTCCGGCAGAGGTTACTGTAGAGAACGGTAAAATATCTGCCACTGTTATATGGAGCAGTCCGCATTATGAATATATGCTGATAGAAGGTGTTTATTATTATCCAACCAATACAACCGGAAATTCCACGTTTGAGATTCCGGTTTCAATGGACAAGGATATTGAAACGACCGCACAGACAGTGGCTATGAGCACACCACACGAAATAGCATACACACTTCATTTTGATTCGGCCACTCTTAAATCAAAATAAGAAAAAGGAATTGTTATGATAAGAAGATGCATGGTTACAGCAATAAATATAATAGTGATTTTTATTTTTCTCTCCGGCTGTGCTGAAAGAGGAAATGCAGACAACGGTGGTCTGGGGAACGGATGGCAGGCTGAAAGGAAAATGGAGCTTAGATATGCGAAAAATTTTAATGTTGACTATTATAAGGGTGGTTATGCACTGATAACAATATCAGACGGAAGCCGATTTTTGATTGTTCCCCGGGACTGTGATACTCCGGAAAACATAGATGAGGATATTACGGTCCTGCGTCAGCCAGTCGATAACATTTATTTAGTTGCAACCTCGGCCATGTGTCTGTTTGATTCGATGGATTCGCTTGACAGCATCAGTCTGTCAGGAACAAAGGCTGAAGGCTGGTACATAGAAAATGCAAGAAAAGCCATGGAGTCAGGCGATATTATATATGCCGGAAAATACAGCGCACCCGATTATGAGCTTATCGTTTCGAGTGACTGCAGCCTTGCTGTTGAGTCCACGATGATAAACCATACTCCCGAGGTTAAAGAAAAACTGGAGGAGCTGGGTATACCTGTGCTTATAGACCAGTCAAGCTACGAAGCTCATCCTTTAGGACGTACCGAATGGATAAAGCTTTACGGGGTGTTTACGGGAAAGGAAGCTGCGGCAAAACAGCATTTTGACGAACAGACAAAATATCTGGATGAAGCAGCCGAACAGAAAAAAACTGATAAAACAGTGGCATTTTTCTATATAAGCTCTTCCGGCAATGCCATTGCAAGAAAATCGGGAGATTATGTAACGAAAATGATTCAGCTTGCGGGAGGAAATTATATTTTTGATAACCTGGGAGATCCCGAAAGTGCCACAAGTACAGTGACTCTTGAGATGGAGAAATTTTATTCTACGGCAAAGGATGCGGATTTTATAATATATAACAGCACCATAGACGGCGAATTGCATTCCGTTGAAGAATTAACAGGTAAAAACCCTTTGCTGGAAGATTTCAAAGCGGTTCAAAACGGAAACGTATGGTGCACAAGCAAAAATATGTTTCAGGAAACAACGCAGTTTGGTCTGATGATTTCGGACATTCGCCGCATGCTTACAGATGACGGTGAAAATCTTAATGAGCTTAATTTTATGTACAGGCTGCAATAATCGGCGGGGAAAAAGTGATGATAAATGACAAAAGTACAAGATATTTGAGATATGTTATAACACTTGCTGTATTGATTATAGTCTTTGTGATATTGATATTGTTAAATATCAAGTCGGGAAGTGTAAATGTTTCAGTAAGTGATATACTGAAGATATTGTTTGGTGAAACAGGAAATACAACTGATTACAGCATAATTTGGAAGGTACGCCTTCCTCGTATAGCGGCATGTATTATACTTGGCGGCGCATTGGCTTTATCGGGATTTCTGCTTCAGACGTTTTTCAACAATCCAATTGCAGGACCGTATGTGCTGGGAATTTCATCAGGCTCGAAAATGATGGTTGCCGTAGCGATGATTCTGATACTCAGCAAGTATCGTGCCGTCAGTTCAGGAATTTTGATAGCTGCAGCCTTTGCAGGTGCCATGCTTTCCATGGGTTTTGTGCTCATAATATCAAAAAGAGTGCAGAAGGCGTCAATGCTTATTGTCTGCGGTGTTATGATAGGCTACATATGCTCTGCCATAACAGACATTATGATTACATTTGCTGATGATGCAAATATTGTAAATCTTCATAACTGGTCAATGGGCAGCTTTTCAGGAACTTCATGGACGGATGTGCGCATCATGGCTGCAGTAGTAATACCAAGCTCGGTAGCAGTATTTCTTATGTCTAAATCCATAGGAGCTTACCAGCTTGGTGAAAGCTACGCACAGAATATGGGTGTGAATGTTAAATTATTCCGTATAGCTATTGTATTGCTTTCCAGCTTTCTGTGCGCATGTGTAACTTCCTTTGCCGGTCCGATATCATTTGTAGGTATAGCTGTGCCTCATCTTGTGAAATCATTTTTGAAAACATCAAGACCTCTTATGGTCACACCCGTATGCTTTCTGGGCGGTTCTGTTTTCTGTCTTGGCTGTGATTTGATAGCAAGGACTTTGTTTGCTCCCGTTGAATTGAGCGTAAGCTCGGTGAGCTCGGTATTCGGAGTTCCCATTGTGATTTACATTATGATGAAAAAGAGGGTGCAATGATGAGTGTGGAATATTTTTTTTATACAAAACAGCTTACTGTAGGGTATAACGGCAGACCTCTGATACGAGATATAGAAATACAATTGAAAAAGGGTCAGATACTGACACTGATAGGTCCGAACGGTTCGGGAAAATCCACAATTTTAAAAAGCATAACAAAACATCTGAAAAGCATATGCGGAGCTGTATATATTGATAACAGGTCGATAGATACAATGAGCAGCAAGGATATGTCATATCGGATATCCGTAGTACTGACCGATAAGCTGAAAACCGAACTTATGACCTGCCGCGATGTGGTGGCAACCGGCAGGCATCCATACACGGGAATGTTAGGCATTCTTTCTGAAGAGGACAATATTCAGGTCAGAAAGTCAATGGATCTTGTAAATGCGTGGGAACTGAGAGACAGAGATTTTAATGAGATAAGTGACGGACAGCGTCAGAGAATACTTCTTGCAAGAGCAATATGCCAGGAGCCTGAAATAATCGTGTTGGATGAACCGACTTCTTTTTTGGATATACACTACGAGCTTGAGCTTCTTAACATTTTGAGATCTCTTGCAGAAGAACGGAATATAACGGTTATTATGTCTCTTCATGAGCTGGATATGGCACAAAAAGTGTCGGATTTGGTCATGTGTGTTAAGGGAGAATACATAACCAAATTCGGAACACCACGGGAAATATTCCAAAAAAATATTATAAACGAACTGTACGATTTGTCTAACGGAAGCTATAACCCTCTTTTTGGCAGTTTTGAAATGGTACGCTCCGGGGGAAGGCCAACAGTCTTTGTAATAGCAGGCGGCGGAACAGGAATTGCGGAATACAGGACTCTTCAGAAAAAAAGGATACCTTTTATAACAGGCATACTGCACGAAAACGACATAGATTATCAGCTTGCATGTGATTTAGCCTGCAAAGTATTTTCGGAAAAAAGCTTTGAGCCCATCAGCGACAGCATTTTTCAAAACGCTTTAAACGGAATGAGAGAATGTGACATTGTAATAAACTGCCTTGACAGCTACGGAGAAATAAATAAAAGAAACAGAGAATTATATGAAATGGCTGTATCCGAAGGTATGAAAGTTGTGCAAACAGCCGATTCATTTTAAGATATATTGTAATGTTGCCGGATATATATTGAAATTTTGCGAAAAATAAAATTTATGTTTGATTATTTGAAATAATTGTGATATAATACAGAAAAGATTATTTTTGACAGAAAGAGTGGGGAAGCCCACTCTTTCTGATTGTACATAAAGAACAAGTAAAGT
>JAFACY010000049.1 GCA_023425285.1 Bacillota bacterium | reverse complement strand
AGAAGGGCCTCTTTGAGGAAGCTGACAAGGGAACCATATTTCTGGATGAAATATCCGAAATAAGCATGAACACTCAGGCTAAACTTCTAAGAGTGCTTCAGGAAAAAGAAATAATGAGAGTCGGCGGCAACTATACCATCAATGTTGATGTAAGAGTAATAGCAGCTACAAATGCCGATTTATCCAAGCTTGTGAGAGAAGGAAGGTTCAGAGAGGATTTGTTTTACAGATTAAACATATTGCCTATTGTGCTTCCTGCTTTGAGAGAAAGAAAAGAAGACATACCTCTTCTGATAAAAAACTTCATAGTTAAATTCAATGATGAATACGGAAGAAACATTGTGGGTATATCTGATGAGGCTCTGAGTATTTTAATTGATCATCAATGGCCGGGCAACGTAAGAGAATTGGAAAATGTTATAGGCCGTTCAATTATAAACATGAATTTAAATGAGAGAATAATTGAATCGGAGCATCTGCCTCAATTATATCTGAATAAGAAACTACCGGTGAAGAATTATGTTGTCGCTGACAGTGAAGCGATGACAAAGCTGAGCAATGTATTGGATAAGGCTGAATCGGATTACATAAAAAGTATTTATGTAAGGTTAAATAAAAATAAAACCGATACTGCCAAGGTCCTGGGTATTTCTTTGAGATCTCTGTATTATAAAATGGAGAAATATGACATAAAATGATGCAAAATATTGCATAATAAAATCTTGCGCAATACTTTGCATGCAATTATTTGCAAAACAAAAATTGCAATCACATAAATAATTTATAAATTTAAAGTCAAGCATTGAGAAATCATGGTCTTGACTTTTTTTATTTAATAATATTATGTTGGCATATTTATTGCTTATTATAAGAGGTGAGGTGAAATTATGATAAAATTTGATGAAATTATAAAGTACGCTCAGGATTATGCCAATGCAATGGGTCCTATAAAGATTGCAGTGGCAAATGCGCAGGACGAAGATGTATTAAAGGCAATAAAGGAAGCGGTAAAGGAAAATATTTGTAAACCTATTTTAGTCGGCGATGCGGATAAAATAGCCGAAATAGCCGGTGAAGTAGAGCTGGAGCTAAATAACATCGACATAATTGATGAAAAGGACGGAAATGAAGCCTGCAGAAAAGCGGTGGAGTTAGTTTCGAGCGGCAAGGCGGATATAGTTATGAAGGGCTTGATTGACACTTCAATAATATTAAAAGCTGTCCTTGATAAAGAAATAGGTTTAAGAACAGGAAATGTACTCAGCCATGCGGCTGTATTTTCAGTTGATACTTATCATAAATTTTTCATAGTGACAGATGCTGCCATGAGCATTGCACCTGACGCTGAAGAAAAAAGACAGATTATCGAAAACACCTTAACATTAAGCCGTGCGTTAGGAGCACAGATACCTAAGGTTGCGGTGATTTGTGCAAAGGAAAAAGTTAATCCTAAAATGCCGGCAACATTAGATGCACAGGAGCTTGTTCAGATGCAAAATGACGGCAAAATAACAGGATGTATAATTGAAGGTCCTTATGCATTGGATAATGCAATTTCAAAGGAAGCTGCCGAAATTAAGGGTATAAAGGGTGAGGCTGCGGGAGATGCAGATATTTTATTGATGCCTGATATAGAAGCAGGAAATATATTGTATAAAGCACTGACGTATCTTGCAAATGCGGAAAATGCGGGAATTATCCTTGGTGCCAAGGCACCGATTGTTTTAACATCAAGAGCAGATTCTGACAAAGCAAAATTAAATTCAATTGCATTGTCTGTATTATGTTCGTCGTTTAAAGGAGAATAACATGAGACAATTAATTATTAACCCAGGTTCCACATCCACGAAAATAGCGGTTTTTGAAAATGAAACATCAATATTTGAAAAAACATTAAGACACTCCAACGAAGAGTTGGGAGTCTACGCCAGGGTTGCGGATCAGTTTGAATTCAGAAAAAACTTAATTTTAGATGCATTAAAGGAAAATAATATTGCGGCTGAATCATTGGATGCAGTTGTTGGAAGAGGCGGATTGCTGAAATCTATCGAAGGCGGTACCTACTTAGTTAATGATGCACTGATTGAAGATTTAAAATTATGCAAAAGAGGAGAGCATGCTTCCAATTTAGGCGGATTGATTGCACGTTCAATTGCAGATGAAGTAAATATCCCTGCATTTATAGTTGACCCTGTTGTCGTTGATGAAATGGAAGATGTTGCAAGAGTAAGCGGACATCCGAATTTTGAAAGAATCAGCATATGGCACGCTTTGAATCAAAAGGCGGTTGCACGAAGAGCAGCAGCAGAAAAATTCAATAAAAAATACGAAGAAATGAATTTGGTAATAGCTCACCTGGGCGGCGGAATTTCCGTAGGAGCTCATAAAAAAGGAAGAGCGATTGATGTAAACAACGCTCTTAACGGAGAAGGTCCGTTTTCTCCTGAGAGGTCCGGTACACTGCCCGCAGAACAATTGGTAAAGACATGCTTCAGCGGTAAATATACAGAGCAGGAAATTAATAAAATGATTGTTGGTAAAGGCGGATTAAGTGCACTTTTAGGAACCAACAATGCAAAGGAAGTAAGTGACAGAGCTGCAGCTGGAGATGCAAATGCGGAACTGATATATAAAGCAATGGCATACCAGGTTGCAAAGGCAATAGGAGAATATGCCGTAGTTCTTGACGGAGAAGTTGATGCAATATTGATCACAGGCGGCATTGCTTATGATAAAAAATTTGTAGACATGATAGAGAAAAAAGTTAAATTTATTGCTGAGGTTGTTGCATTCCCCGGAGAAGACGAGCTTTTGGCGTTAGCTGAGGGTGGCTTGAGAGTTCTGAATAAGGAAGAAGAAGCAAAGCAATATAAATAGCATATAGCTTCGGAAGGAGGATTAATATGCTTGATAAAAGACTGGTCATAATTATAGGACACTATGGAAGCGGCAAATCGGAATTTTCGGTTAATTATGCGGTTAAATTGAAGGAAAAGCATGATTTTGTAAGCATTGCCGATTTGGATATAGTAAATCCTTATTTCAGGTCAAGAGAAAAAAGAGAGTTTTTTGAAAAAATAGGTATTAAGGTATTTGATTCCAGCATAAAAAACATAGCTATTGACTTGCCTGCACTTCCCGCCGAGCTGATGGGTGTTATATTAAACCAGGAAAGCCGGTCGGTTCTTGATGTGGGAGGAGATCCTGTAGGAGCGAGAGTACTTGCAAGATACTCGGAACAAATAAAAAACGTTGAATACGATATGTTTTTCGTTATTAACGGAAGAAGACCCGAAACCAGTACGGTTGAAGGTGTTCTTAAATATCTGAAGTTAATTGAAGCAACGTCCAAGCTGAAAATTTCCGGCTTGATAAACAATACACATTTGTTGAAGGACACAACTGTCGAGGATGTTGAATTCGGTCATGAGCTGACCAAGAAGGTTTCGTGGGAAACCGATATTCCCATAAGGTATGAAGCTTGTATCAAGGATACTGCTTTACAAATAACAAACAAAGAAATATTAGAAAAATTGTTCCCCATAAATCTATATATGAGGGAAGAATGGATGAGTTAAGAATGGAGGTATTATAATGGCTAAAGGTAAGGTTACGTTTATTGACGATGCATGCAAGGGTTGTGAGCTTTGTGTGACGGTATGTCCCACAAAAATAATCGAACTTAATAAAGAAAAAATTAATGACAAGGGATACAGTCCTGCTCATGTAATTGATCAGGAAAAATGCATTGCATGCGGAAACTGTGCAATTATGTGTCCGGATTCTGTAATTACGGTAGAAAGATTATAATATTGGAGGGAAAATTATGTCTAAGGTATTAATGAAAGGTAATGAAGCTGTTGGAGCTGCGGCTATAAAAGCCGGTTGTAAATATTTTTTCGGTTATCCTATAACTCCATCAAGTGAAATTCCGGAATATATGTCAAAAGCACTGCCGGAAGCAGGCGGAATATTTTTACAGGCAGAAAGTGAAGTAGCAGCAATAAATATGGTTTACGGAGCAGGCGGAGCAGGAGCAAGGGTAATGACTGCATCATCAAGCCCGGGACTTTCTTTGAAGCAGGAAGGTATTACGTATATCGCCGGAGCAGAAATCCCGTGCGTTATAGTTAACATGATGAGAGGCGGCCCGGGGCTTGGAAGTATACAGCCGGGACAGGCAGATTATTTCCAGTCAACAAGAGGCGGCGGTAACGGCGACTACAGAACACTTTGCTATGCACCTGCAAGCATACAGGAAATAGTTGACTTAACCATACTTGGATTTGATAAAGCTGATTATTACAGAAATCCTGTTTTGATAGTGGCGGACGGTATGATCGGTCAAATGATGGAAGCTGTTGAGTTTAAAGATCCTGCACCGATTGATTTGCCGGAAAAAGACTGGGCAACTACAGGTACAGGCGGAAAAAGACAGCCTAATATTGTTAACTCATTGTTCCTGCAGGCTGAAGAATTGCAGGCACACAATATAAGATTAGAAAAGAAATACAAGGCAATAGAAGAAAATGAAGTAATGTACGAAGCTTATGGTTTGGAAGATGCCGAAGTAGTCTTAGTTGCGTACGGTACTACATCAAGAATAGTTAAAACAGCTATGAAGCAGGCAGAAGCAAAGGGTATAAAAGTTGGTATAATTAGACCTATAACATTATGGCCATTCCCGAACGATGTTTTCAAGACTATAGGAAACAAAGCAAAGGGTATACTTACTGTTGAAATGAGTGCGGGACAAATGATAGATGACGTTAAAATTGCAATTGAAGGAAGATTGCCTGTATATTTCAACGGAACACAAGGTGGTATGGTTCCTACACCGGCTTCTGTATTGGTGGATATTGAAAAAATAGCAGGAGGTATAAAATAATGACAATGGTATATGAAAAATCAAAGGGCCTGACAGATGTTCCTTTTCACTACTGCCCCGGATGTACTCATGGAGTTATTCATAAATTAGTTGCAGAATCTTTGGTTGAACTTGGAGTACTGGATGATGCAATCGGAGTTGCTCCGGTTGGATGTTCGGTATTGGCTTATAAATATTTCAACTGCGACATGCAGGAAGCTGCTCACGGAAGAGCACCGGCTGTAGCAACAGGTATCAAAAGAGTTCATCCTGACAAGGTTGTATTCTCCTATCAGGGAGACGGAGACCTGGCATCAATCGGTGCCGGTGAAATAGTACACGTAGCTCACAGAGGCGAAAAAATTACTACAATATTTGTTAACAATGCAATATACGGTATGACAGGCGGACAAATGGCTCCTACTACATTGGTGGGTCAAAAAACTACTACATCACCATTGGGAAGAGACGAAGCTCTGAGCGGTAAACCAATAAGAATATCCGAAATGCTGGCAACAATAGACGGAGCTAAATTTGTGGAAAGAGTATCCGTGGATACTCCCGCAAACATAAGAAAGGCAAAAAAAGCTATAAAAAGAGCATTTGAATGCCAGATTAAAGGCGAAGGCTTTGCTATAGTTGAAGTGTTGTCAACATGTCCTACAAACTGGGGATTAACTCCTGTTAAGGCATTGGATTGGTTAAAAGATAATATGATTCCGTATTTTCCATTAGGAAACTTCAGAAATTTTGAGGAGGGTAAATAGTATGGAACAAAAAGTAATAATGGCAGGATTCGGTGGTCAGGGTATAATGGCTATCGGTAAATTATTGGCTTATGCAGGAATGCTTGAAAGCAGAAACGTAACATGGATGCCTTCATACGGTCCTGAAATGAGAGGCGGTACTGCTAACTGTGCAGTAGTTATATCCGACGAAGAAGTCGGTTCACCGCTGATATCAAAAGATGGTACTTCAGCTATAGTTATGAACCTTCCTTCAATGACAAAGTTTGAGAGTGAATTGGTTCCCGGCGGAAAATTAATCATAAATAAATCATTGATAGATATAAAACCAACAAGAACAGACATAGAGGCATATTATGTAAACGCAAATGAACTGGCAATGGAATTAGGAAATGCCAAGGTTGCCAACATGGTTATGCTCGGTGCATATCTTGAATTATCAAAAACAATAGAAACAGAATCAGTGCTTAAGGCATTTGTAAAAGTATTCGGTGAAGAAAAATCTCACCTTGTACCACTGAACAAGGAAGCATTATTGAAAGGTGCTGAAGCAGTAAAAGCAACTGTGTAGTTACTATCCCTCTTAGGTCATTCACGGCTAAGCCGTAGAATGACCTTTTATTTTTCTTAAAATGTGGTATAATACATATATTATGTCGTATTAGAGAGTAAAAGATATGAAGCAGAAAATAATTAAAACAGCAACTTCCATGGGAATAAATATAATTGGCTTTACATCCGTATTGGACTACAGGTATCTGAAGGATATGCTGATACAAAGAAAAGCAAAAGAGCGTCATAATGAATTTGAAGAAAATGAAATTGACAAAAGACTGGATGTACGAAATGTATTCACAAAGTGTAAAAGTATAATTGCAATAGGAATCCCATATGCAGAGGGCTATAAAAAGCCTGTAACAAAGGATATGGGATTATTGAGTGTGTCTTCCCACGGATTGGATTACCATAAAAAATTAAGCGGTATTTTACATGATTTAGCCGAAGAAATAAAAAAGTATGAGCAGTTTGAATATGCAATATGTGTTGATACGTCACCTCTGATTGACAGAGAAATCTGTAAAAATGCCGGGATAGGAAGCTATGGAAAGAATACCTTGTTAATTAATGATACATACGGTTCATTTATTAATCTGGGTTATATGCTGACTGATCTGGACATAGAAAATCCTGAAATAAAAAACACAGATATTTGCGGAGAATGTGACATATGCATAAAAAGCTGTCCCAATAATGCGATTTTTGAAAAAGGTGGTTTAAATTCAAAAAGATGTGTATCATATTTAACGCAGACAAAAAATTATATACCCGTCGATTATAGAAACAGCATGAGAAATCAGATATATGGTTGTGATGTATGTCAGCTTGTGTGTCCGAAAAATAAATTAAATTCAGAAAAAATCACCGAAAATGATTATAGGGAGCTTTTAATAGATTTAAAGGAATTGATGTATATAAGCAATAAAGATTTTGTTAATAAATACGGTTCATCAGCCGGAAGCTGGCGCGGTAAAAATGTCTGGAAAAGAAACGGACTTATTGCAGCAGGAAATTTAAGGCTGGTGTCCATGTATGATATGATTAAGGATGAATTAGACAATCCCTCTGAAATGATAAAAATATATGCGGCATGGTCCTTACTTAAATTAAATAAAAAGGACGCAAAAGATATATTGAATAACAGGCTTAAATATGAGGATGATACAATAAAGAAAGAATACATGAAATTGATGGAGTAAGTTATGATTGTAGGAACATGTGAAATTGAACTTATTATATACGAAGCAAATTCCCTTAAGGAAAAAAGACACGTTATAAAAAGCATAATAGAAAGAATTAAAGCAAGGTTCAATGCGTCTGTGGCAGAAGTAGATTATAATGATTTGTGGAACAGATCTGTAATCGGTGTTGCTGTGGTTTCAAATAAAAAGACACTTTGCGAAGAAATGATAAGTAAAATAATTGATTTTATAGATAATGATGAAAGAGTTGAAATAATCAATCATGTAACGGAGGTCATGT
>JAFACY010000029.1 GCA_023425285.1 Bacillota bacterium | reverse complement strand
CCTGCTTCGTATGCTCCTAATGCTATCGCTTCATTACCTGTCAATAACTTTTTCAATTTGAATCCTCCTTCAAATCATTTATATTACATATTAACCTTTGACCCGACCGGTTATTACAAAGACGGTCGTACATCAAGGCATACTATTACAACAATATATATGCATTTTTTATGCCATAATTTTTAAAATTTTTTCTCCATAATTAAATGGGATAATTTCAACACTTAAAATTTTTGAGAATCTTTATTTTTTAAAAGCAACAAAATCAATGGGTTAAAAGGTACGCAAATCGCATCCCATTAACCCATTAATTTTGTTCCATCTATTCCATTGAAAGATAATTATATGCCTTCTTGCCGAACTCGGTTATCACAGTCCCGCTTCTTCCCTTGTAAATTTCAACCATTTTAAATTTTTCAAGATTAAGAAGTATGGTTCTTATTTCCTGTTCACCGATAAATACACCCTTATGCTTTGCTGTTTCGCTAAGTGTACGCCTTCCCAGTCTCTGATTATTTTTATCGCCAAGCATCAGTTCTTCAAGAACAAAAATATATTTCTTTAAATTATTTCCCGTCTGTTCAAGAAATTCATAAATAATATTTTGTTCCGCCGAAATCAGTTTATTATCAAAAGCCTTTACACCATAATCCACGGGGATGTCCTTCTCCTCCACTGTTTTCAGTCCAAGGTTGACAAGATATTCCACACAGTTTCGCAGCTCTCTCACGTTGCCCTTCCAGTTGTAGTTATACATAAAATCCTTTGCGTTTTCGGTCAGAACAAAATCACTTTTAAATGATTTTTTAAGATAATCCACAAGACCCAATATATCTTCTCTTCTGCTTCGCAGCGGAGGAATTTTCAGTGGCAGGACGTTCAGTCTGTAATATAAATCTTCCCTGAACTCTCCATTCTCCACCATCTCCTTAATATTCTTATTTGTTGCCGCTATTATTCTTATGTCAACATCTATTATTCTGTCTCCACCCAGGCGTACAACCTCTCGTTCCTGCAGCACTCTCAGAAGCTTAACCTGCAGGCTCATAGGCATTTCCGTTATTTCATCCAGAAATAACGTCCCCTTATGTGCAAGCTCAAACAATCCGGGCTTACCGCCCTTTCTTGCACCCGTAAAAGCTCCTTCTTCGTAACCAAACAGTTCACTTTCCAGCAGACTTTCAGGAAAGGCTCCGCAGTTTACGGGAACAAACTGAAATTTCTTTCTCAGAGAGTTATTGTGGATTGCCTGAGCAAACAATTCTTTACCCGTACCGGTTTCTCCGGTTATTAATATTGAGGAATTCGATTTGGACATACGTCCGGCAATATTTTTCGTTTCCGTGATTAAGTCGCTTTCTCCGAATATATCTTCAAAGTTGTACTTTGCCGTATAGCCCTTTCCTATAAGCTTTTTTCTAAGAATATATTCTTTCTTTTCCAGATCCGAATATCTTCTGATTATTGCAACTGCACCATACATCTTCCTCGAATGCAGCAGAGGATTGACGGACACTACCACATCGTATCCGTTGATTTTAATTATTTTTTCTTCTACAGGCTTAAGATTCTCTATCGTATATGCAAAAGGAATCTCGGGAAACAGTTCAATTCCTTTTTTATTTAACACATGCTTTGTATCCTTGTTGACAATTTCCTTCGCATTTTCGTTGTACAAGAAAACATTGCCGTCATTGCTTATACCTATTACACCCGCATCTATATTCTGTGTTAAAATATCAAGCTGGCTTTCTCTTGAATTGGTAAGCCCCAGGATTTTCAGCAAACCAAAATTAGCCGTGCTTATTTCCTTGTAGCTTCTCACCACATCTTGTCTGTCCAGCATGGGAATCAGGTCAAATTTCATGCCTATATCTATAATTGAGTTTATGTCCAACAGGCTGTTGCCTATATTGATTATTTTCTTGTCTGACTCAGGAGCATAGTCGGATTGACCCAGTACTATAAACTTATTAAAATTTTCAGCATCTGATGACCAGAAGGAGTTAAGATTAATGTGCCTTACTCCGAGCTGATAAATAACTGATATTATCTGTTCAGCCATCTCAGGGCTTTCATCTATCAATACAACCTCAGAGCCCTCCTTCAGCCTGAGTATTGTATCCAGCCCGGTCTTTGATATGGTTCTGTGGGCAAACAAAGGGTCCGTATCCTTATTTACCTTGCTCTTTATCTGCTTATACAAATGGTATGAAGGAATTAACAATACATCTGCCTTTATTTCTCCGTCGCTGTAATCATCCAAATCTTCCAGTGTATATTTCTGCACAGAAATTTTATCCGAAAATAAGCTTTTTATTTGATTGTAGTAGCTGTTCACCGATTCTATGGTATAACTCACTATCGCCAGTGACTTCATATTAGGTTCTCCCAATGTTTATTCTCCCGAAAGCATGGTTAAATTAATTACATCATTTTCTAAATCAATAATAATGTTGTTGATTTTTTTATACTGCTCAATATCCATATTTTTATCTACCTGATTTTTAGCTCTTTCTATTGCAACCTCAAATACTGCTTTTAATTCTTCTATTTCCGCCAGAAGCTTTTCTGTAAGCTTTTCGTTAATTCCCCGAGGTCTTAGAACCACACCGGCTTCCTTTGATGCCTTCACTTCCGGCAGAGCCTCTTCGGCAACCGCATTTTTCTTTATGTCATAAACAACATTGTATTCAGGTATGATGCAGTTTAAACCGAGCTGCTCCTTCACTTCCCTTGCGAAGCTTTCCTTTGCGGATTGCTCTCCGTGTACTAAAAATACACTTTTCGGCTTTTCCTTAAAACCCTTCAGCCAGTCCATCAAGCCGTTTTTGTCCGCATGCCCTGAAAATCCTTCTACATTGTGTATTTCCGCATGCACATTAATATTTTCTCCTAACACCTTTACATTCTTTTCTCCGTCCAGCAGTCTTCTTCCCAAAGTTCCCTCTGCCTGATATCCCACAAACACTATGCTGCATTCTTTTCTCCACAAATTATGCTTCAAATGGTGCTTTATCCTTCCTGCCTCACACATGCCGCTTGCAGAAATTATTATCTTAGGCTCCTTGGAGAAATTAAGCATTTTTGATTCTTCTGCATTTTGAGTGAAATGAAGGTTTTCAAACTCAAGCGGATTGTCTCCCTTCATTATATATTCTCTGGCTTCATCGTCAAAGACGTTAGCATTACGCTTGAATACCTCTGTTGCTTTAACAGCAAGCGGACTATCAATATATACAGGTATCTTTTTCAATTCATTTTCCTTTGTACCTATTTCATCTAAATGGCTGTCATAATATTTGTTCAGCTCGTATATTATTTCCTGTGTTCTTCCCACTGCAAACGAAGGAATTATGACATTTCCTCCTCTTTTTACAGTTTTCAGAATTATATTAATCAGCTCCTCTGTCCTGTCCTGTATATCATCATGGACTCTTTCTCCGTATGTTGCTTCCATTATTACGTAATCAGCCTTTTCTATTATAGAAGGATCGTTCAGCAGAGGCTTATCTCTCATTCCTATGTCACCCGAATATACAAGCTTGACATTTTCGTTGTTTTCTGAAAACCACATTTCAACTATTGATGATCCTAAGATGTGACCTGCATCATTGAATTTAACAGTTAAAACATCATCTATGGCAACTATCTGATCATATTGAACCGTTTTAAAATATTGGTAGCTGTCCAATGCATCCTGCTGCGTATACAGAGGCTCAACAGGTTTTTTTCCTTGTCGTGCCGCTTTTTTACTTTTCCATTCGGCCTCTGTTTCCTGAATATGAGCAGAATCTAAAAGCATTATTTCACACAAATCATAAGTTGACTTGGAGCAATAAATAGTTCCCTCGAATCCTTTCTTTACTAAAAGCGGTATCCTTCCGCTGTGATCTATGTGACTGTGACTCAATATCAGATAATCGATATCAGACGGATTTACTTCAAACTCATCAATATTATAATCTTCATCTTTACCCTGATACATACCGCAATCGAGAAGTATCTTTTTGTCCCTGTATTGTATTAAATGGCTTGAACCCGTTACACCTCTTACAGCACCTAAAAATCTAATATTCATGTGAACCTCCTTAAGCTTAATAATACAATTATAAAACAAATGGCGTATTATGTCAAAACGTTATCCATGACATAATAAGATGAACCAAATTTTTATGTGTAAAAAAACACCGGCATTTCTGCCGGTATTTATTTTATTTTATTAACTTTCCATCTGTCTTGATAAAAATACACTTGCTGTCTTAATTAATTTTTCTTCGACCTCTGTCATTTTTACCGCTTTGTCCTTTGATAAAAGCATTAC
>JAFACY010000278.1 GCA_023425285.1 Bacillota bacterium | reverse complement strand
AAGGTGTTGAAGGAAGAGTTAGGCGATCTGATTGTATTTGACGTCGGAGGAGCAACAACCGATGTTCATTCCGTAACTCAGGGTTCCGAGGAAGTAAATTTAATCCTGTTGAGTCCGGAGCCGGAGGCAAAAAGAACTGTTGAAGGAGACCTCGGTGTCTACGTCAATGTAAATCATGTTGTTGAAAAAATAGGTATAGACAATCTGAGGAAGGAATTTCCGGACACGGATGAAATATTGGAAAATTATAAACCGATTCCTGTTACTGAAAGAGAAAAGGAATTTGTGGAACGGATTACGAAGGAAGCTGTTTTAACATCCTTAGAAAGACATGCGGGTCATCTGAGATATTTCTACACTGCTTCAGGCAAAAAGACTGTGGCTGAAGGAAAGGATCTGACGGCTGTAAAATACATCATCGGTACGGGAGGCGCTTTGACGAGACTTCCGAACAAGAGAAACATTCTCGAAAAGGTTAAAACTCACGGCAAGCAGCAGGAATTATATCCATCTGAGGCGGCAAAGGTTTTGATAGATGAGGATTACATACTGTCTTCATTGGGAGTTTTATCGAAAAGCTACAGGGATGATGCCTTATTATTAATGAAAAAAAGCTTAAGAATAGGAGAATGAAAATGTATCCTAAATTAGTGATTGATTTAAAAAAGGTAAAAAATAATCTGGATAGAATAACAGAAATGGTAAAGGGTGCAGGTTGTTCCCTGATGATAGTTACCAAGGGCTATTGCGCCGACATGGAAATATTTAAATTGCTTGAAGAATCGGAAATTGACTATCTTGCAGATTCAAGAATACAAAACCTCAGGAAGTATGAGGGAACCACAAAAGAAAGAGTTCTTTTGCGTTTGCCCATGATTTCACAGTCCGAAGAAGTAGTCCGTTATGCGGAGATATCCTTAAACTCTGAAATAGAAACAATAAAAAAGTTAAATGAAGCGGCGGTTAAATTAAACAAGAAGCATAAAATACTTCTCATGATAGACTTAGGCGATTTAAGAGAAGGTATTTTCTTTAAGGATGAAGATGAAATTTATCATACTGTTGAAGAAATACTTAAGCTGGAAAATATTGAGCTGTTTGGACTGGGTGTCAATCTCACATGCTACGGAGCGGTAATACCTAAACAGGATAATCTCTCCATACTTGTTGATATCGCACACAAAATAGAAGCTAAGTTCAATATCAGTCTTACTATGCTTTCGGGCGGAAACTCAAGCTCCGTTTATCTGATAGGCAGAAATGAGCTTCCGGAGGGAATCAACAACTTAAGAGTCGGTGAGGCATTTCTTTTGGGGGATGAAACCTCATACAGCCAGATGCTTGACGGCTTCTATGACGATGCATTCACACTGGAAGCAGAAATAATCGAATTAAAAGAAAAACAATCCCTGCCTATAGGCGAGACGGGAGTGGATGCCTTTGGCAACAGACCGTTTTATGAGGATTTAGGAGTAATAAAAAGGGCCATAACAGCAGTAGGAAGACAGGACATAGATCCCGACCACCTGCATCCTGCAGACCCTGAGATATCAATTTTAGGCGCAAGCTCCGATCACTTGATTTTGAATGTTGACAAAACAGAAAAGGATTACAAGGTGGGGGATATTCTAAAATTCAAACTGGAATATTCATCACTTCTGAGAGCAACAACGAGCTCCTACGTTCAAAAGGAATATATATAAGTAAAAAAGTAAAAGACATATCAGTTTTAATAATTGATATGTCTTTTTTTGGTGTACAATATATATGGAGAAAAAGAACAGAGGATATGCAAATATTACTCGGCAGTCTTAGGTAATGAGGTTACAATTTTGGTTTCGGATCCACCATCATCTTCTACATAAAATTCAACGTATGTACGATATTCTGTTCCGGGGTTACCATAGTAATAAAAATCGTATATGAATGTTGTAGTATCGTATTTGTAGGAATCTTTTATTATTGTTTCATATTTCCTCCAATATCCATTGACTTTAGTCTGTATTTCCAGTGTTTTAATACCAAGTTTGTCAACTATTCTTGTTGCTCCGATTTTATTCTCAGATAAAAGCTTACCGTTTGAACCTTCTGATTTTAAAACGACACTTGTAGTGCGGATATATTCGCTCGCCTGAGGATAGACACTACCGTTTTCTGTTGCATAAGCAGTTAATGAAAAAACTGCTATACATGTTATCATAATTAAAACTAAAGTTGATATTTTCTTTTTCTTTACAATTAACATATTTATCCTCCATACATGGTATCAATAATTTTTTTTACTTCATCTGATGAAATATCTCCACTGACATTATAAATGACATTTAGTTTCGTCCATACAGCTTGAATCTGATTGATGTTTGAAAATATATAATGATTTACACCATTTTTCTCATAAATTTCAACATCACTTGAATCTTTTTCAAAGTAGGCTTCATTTTCAGCATTTATATCAGTGTTTTTATAAATGGTAAAGTCAAAAATAATATTTTTATTATTATCTTCATAATATAATAATAAATCTATGCTGCTGTTTCTTTCATACTTTTCTGCATATTTAAAGGTAAAACCTTCAGGAATCCAGACTGGAAGCATTGGAGCAGGCTTGATATCCAGA